>NZ_JBFODN010000176.1:0-6714 GCF_040908345.1 Aeromonas sp. R3-1 | reverse complement strand
AAAGGCTGGGGTATCCATGATGGTAGACCTCAAGGTGATGGCCTACTTCAAGATTAGCCTTTCAACACGTAATTGGGACAGAGCCATAAAAAAGGCCCCTATCGGGGCCATTTCCAGCATTTAGTTCAAGACAATGGGAAGGCAGGATGAACAAATCCCTGGTAACCATCGATATGCAACTTGGAAAGCAGTTCCACTTGATGTTGATCCTCGACACGGGTCGCAATGGTGGTCACACCGGCATTGTGTGCGGCGCGACACACTGCAGCCAGGAATGAGGTGTCAGCCCCCGGCTCCATGACCTGACTGGTATAACCGTGATCAACCTTGACATAAGCCGGCGACAACTCCTCCAGATAGCCCAGAGACTGGAAGTGACGACCATAGTGGTCAACCCCCCACTGGAAGCCATGAGCTTGTAAGGTGCCCACCAACGCAGCCACGTTGTCTTTATGTTTCATGATGGCAGCTTCAGGTATTTCAAATAACAACCGCTCTTTCAACTCAACATGCTCGATCAGATAGCGCGTCAACCAGGTTAAAAACTCATCCGAGCAGAGCGAGCCAGCAGTGATGTTGATCGCCAGAACCAGATCAGACTGTTTTTGCAGTAATGGAACGCAAGCATCAAGCACCGCCTGGTCAAACTCGCCACCCAATTTGAACTGTTCAATCGCGGGCAAGAACTGACCGGCAAAATAATCAGTGCCATCCCGAGAGATAGAAGCAAACAGCTCGGCATGCAACCTTGCTCCATTATCAAACCGGCAAGCTGGTTGTGCTTTGAAGCGCCAAAGTTGTCGTGAAATTGCATCTTGTACCAGATCTCGCCAGGCCAAACGCCCCATCAAACCTTGCTCGGTACCCCCTTCCATCACCACAGCACCACGGCGTTCATTGCGCGCCTTGCCAAGCGCATTATCGGCTTTGGTCAACAAGGCAGAGAGATCATCATTGCCATCACGACCGGCAATACCGATGACGGAGAGCGCATCCCCTTCGCCCATTGGATTCACCACCAGATCGGCAATGCGGCTATTAATCACTTCAGCCAGCTCTTTTAGCTGAGTCAGATCGTCAGTTGGACAGAGCAGCGCATATTCCGTCGCGGAGATCCGTGCCAAGGCTGCGCCATCCCACCCTTTTAATTGCTCTTTCAAAGCCTGAGCTATCGATTTGACCATGTTGTCACGGGCAGCAAAGCCTTCATCGCGATAGATATCATCCAGCATGTCGACCGCAACCAACATGACGCCACCTTGGCCAGCCTCCGCTATCCATGCGTTTACCTGACCCACAAAATAGGCTCGGTTGCCAAGCCCCGACACGGCATCGACATAAACCCGCTCACGCAATTTCTCGGCCTCATCGGCTTGCTCTTTGAACTGCAACGCCAACTTGCTTGAGAGGGTGTTGATCGCCTGAACGACCTGCTTCAATTCATGGGTTTTAGGCTCCGGGATCGTATGACCGAAATGGTGCAGCTCGATCTCTACGGCTTGATCACAGATCTGTTTGAGTGGCTTGAGCAAGTAGTTGAGTGCTCTCATCAACAAAATGGTGGTGATCAAAAAGCCGACCAGAAACCAACTCGCCAGCTCACTCATTCCCCGCCACAACTCGTAATAAGCCTGGCCGGGGTGACCCACTACTTTTAATTTTCCAAGCTGCAACCAGCCAGACGTCAGAATTGACTCGTTGGATACCTCAGGAAACAGTCCCAAATTTACAAACCACCGCGGTACCCCCTGAATATTGTTGGTATTTTCCTGCTCGATGACATCCTTTGATGCCAGCAGATCCAGGCGAACCAATCGATAATAGCCACCATCAAAAATGGCCTGGATCACCGACTCGGCACCGACCTTGTCACCGTTTTCCAGATAGGGGGTGAGCGCAAGCCCCAGCGAGGTTGCCGTATTGATGACTGTTGTTTCCTGTTGCTGCGCAAGATAAGTGCGGGTTGAGTTGAATTGCACCCAGTATGTGGCCGCAAATAACAATCCAAACAGCAGCAGCATGGTGGCTAATAACTGTCGATAGAGCGTCATAGGTTAATCATCCAAATTCACCACTGGCCGAGCCAATCGCCCCGAGGTCATGCGATTGCGTAAATCATTCCATAATCCCAAGCGGGATGATTGACCAGCCAGTTCCCCTTGGCCTCGTGCCTTCATCAACCACAAGTGACTACCGTTAAAACTGTAAATAGGTACCAGATCACGCCGCTGTGTGGCAGGGCGAATCGAGCCTATCAAATTATCCAAAATAACCGGAACGGAAGAGGGTGTCTCATAATATGCCACCACCATGTGAAACTGGTTGTAATCAAGAGCCTTTACGTACACCATCCGCATTTTATCATCCGGGATCCCAAGCTCGAGCAGCGTAGAGTATTTAGCGATACTGAAATCTTCACAGTCTCCCCCAGCGGCTCCCAAAAATTCTAGCGGGGTTGCCCAATAATCCTTTTTGCGCCACAACTTGATATCGTCAATAAAACGCATCCGATTGAAAAAATTATTTACCCGCTCAAGCTTTTTTTCTTCGCTCAGGGCCCTGCCCTTCGTCTCCATGACCAGCATACGCCAACTGGTTACACGCTTGCCGGCTCTGGCGCCATAGGTCTGCTCCGCCCGTTTGATCAAGTTGAGATCTTCCTGTGGCAGAGGCTGACTGGCACAGAGCAGAAGTGAGAAGGGTAACAGCAGGATCCATAAGGAGTGGCGCAAAGCGCGTAGCGATCTGTATCTCCATTCATTGAGAAGATAACACCATCTGCTACCGGTACCACGCTGGAGTGTCACTTCATATTCCTGCTGCATTATTACTGCTGCACTCCTCAACGCTCGTACAACAACCTGCGTTAGCCAAACATGGTGACTGCCAG
Organism: Aeromonas sp. R3-1; assembly: GCF_040908345.1. Classification (NCBI taxonomy): domain Bacteria; kingdom Pseudomonadati; phylum Pseudomonadota; class Gammaproteobacteria; order Aeromonadales; family Aeromonadaceae; genus Aeromonas; species Aeromonas sp. R3-1. The sequence goes on along the minus strand of NZ_JBFODN010000176.1, from coordinate 3,824 downwards.
CAGCAGTCACCATGTTGGCGTTCATGATCCCTGCGGGATCATGAACAAACGGTTATTGCCTGGCCTGCCATTCAGCGGGTTGTTTGACGCTAAATGCATTGAGCAGGCTGCCTGTCGCGTTGAGAATGCGATAGTCCGCCAGCAGTGCATCATACTCGGCAGTGATGTAGCTGCGACGCGCCTCGAACAATTCGTTCTCGGTGTTCAATACGTCCAGCAATGTCCGTTGACCCAAACCAAACTGCTTCTTGTATGCCTGTACGGTGTCATAGCTGGCGTCAACATGCTCTTTCAGGAAGGTCTTTTGCTTGGCCAACGACTCTTTCGCGTTCCAGGCCAGACGAGTTCCTTCCTCCACTTGGCGGAACGCATTCAAATGAATGTCTTTCGCCTGAGAGTAGAGCGCCGATGTTGCATTGCTCTCTGCCACATCAGAACCGCCACGGAACAGGTTGTAACGCATCCGCACCATGGCGGTCAGATCATCGTTGCGCCCTTTGACCGCATCGATATCCTCATTCCAGTTCTGATCGACCTCGAATGTCACATTGGGGTAGAAACCGGATTTGGCACCTTCATGTTGATACTTGGCCGCTTCGATATCCTGCAGGGAAGAGAGCAAGGTCGGGTGGACTTCGGTCGCTGTTTTCAGCGCACTATCGAGGCTGGTCGGGATAAGCTCGGTATTGGGAACCGGCTGTACCAGATCTTTGGGAACCTCGTTCACGACACGAATAAATTCACTCTCTGCGTCGCGATAGTTGTTTTCAGCAGCGGCCTGATTTGAATAGGCTCGGGCAACACGACCTTCTATCTGGGTCTGATCCGCAGTAGAGCCAAGCCCTGAATCAGTCCGCTTGCTGATGTCGCTGCGGATTTGTTCGTGGGTTTCCAGGTTTTGTTTGGAAAGCTCCAGGATCTCCTGCTGGCGCAGCATATTGAGGTAGACCTCAGCTACTCGCAGCGCGGTATTTTCAGCTTCGGAGATCATCGCCAGACGCTGGGCATTGGCTTCAGCTTCGGTTCTTGAGACGTTGTTGCTGACATCAAAGCCATCAAACAACATTTGCCGCAGACTGAGTCCGGCCTCTTTACGAGTCAACGAGTCATCACTGTTTGGGTTAATTCTTGTTGAAGGACTGTCCGTCTTCTCATAACCTACACCACCACGCAAATCGATCGTAGGATAATAGCCACCCTTGGCTCCATCATGCTGATAGAGTCGTGCCTTATACAAATCAAACGCTTCCTTGATCTTGGGATGCGTAGCAAGTGTCTGTGCCACCGACTCTTCCAGAGTCTGGGCCTGACCCAAACTCGGGATCAGGATGCAGCCACTGACCAGCATGGCAACAATCGTTTTTTTCATGTTATCTCCAGTCATGTTTTGTTTTTAGATTGTTGGCTTATCGTTCTCTCAGTGCAGACTGCTTTGCCCGTAAAATCGGCTTAAGCAAATAGTCTAGGACACTTTTTTTACCAGTAATGATATCAGCACTGGCTAACATACCGGGGATGATGGGAAGTGCGTTAAGCTCATCGCCCAAGTAACTCTTCTCTGTCCGAACCCGAACCAGATAAAAGGAGTTCCCCTCCTCATCCTGGATAGAATCCGCACTTATCTGTTCAACCTTGCCATGCAATCCTCCATAGATTGTAAAGTCGTAGGCAGTAATCTTGACGATGGCATCCAGCCCCGGTCGCAGGAAGGCGATATCTTTCGGTGACACCTTGGCTTCTACCAGCAAAGTATCCTCCAGCGGCACAATCTCCATCAGATCCATGCCGGGCTGAACCACGCCGCCCAGGGTGTTGATCTTGAGCTTCTTGATGGTGCCCTTGAGCGGTGCAATCACGCTGGTCCTGTCGACCCTGTCTCGCAAGCCAACCTGCCCTTCTGACAACTGGCCAAGTCGCCCCTGCTTCTCGTTCAGTTCAGTCTGGGAGTCTGCTCTGAATTTTAGCGCAATATCATTACGCTTGGAGATGGTCTCACGCAGTACCGAATTGAGTTTTGGGATCAGCAGACGGTTGCTCTCCAGCTCCCCCTGCATCTCGTTGACCTGCCGCTCAAGCTTGATTAGCTCCACTTGAGGCACTATACCCTCTTTCGCCAGCGGACGGCTAATATTCAGTTCCTGTCTGGCCAGTTCCACACTGCGATTCACAGTGCGGATCTTGGCATTCAGTTCAATCAGCTCCTGCTCTTTCTGTTCGATTTGCTGACCAAGAATATAGAGCTGGTTCTTCAGGTTATTTAGGCGATCCCGCTGTACAGAGCGCTCACGGTGTGCGTATTCGGCAAAGACAGTTTCATAACCATCGGGAAACTGGATTGGCGCTTCGCCTACCACTACCTGCTCACGCCACCCCAGTGCCGGGTCGTTTTTCACCTCGACGCTGGCCATCTCGGCGCGCAGACGGGCCACATCCCCCTTCAGGGTGACGACCTCTTGCTCCCGTTCTCTAAAGTCGGAGCGGAAACGGGTGTCATCAATACGCAGCAGCGGCTGCCCCTTTTCGACGATGTCCCCCTCTTTGACGAAGATCTCTTTGACGATCCCCCCTTCCAGGTTCTGGATCACCTGCAGCTGACGGGACGGAATAACTTTGCCCTGACCCACGGTGACTTCATCCAGTTCGGCCCAGGCCGCCCAGACGATGGCACTCATGAAAAAGAGGAAACAGCACCACAACAGGATGCGAGCTCCGGTCGGCGTGGTCAGCAGTACAGCTGCCGCGCCGTCATCGACAAACTCCAGATGCTCGGGTGCCGGCAATACCTCGCCGGAAGGCGTCTTTTTGCTGCGCTTGAACCAGTTGAGCCCCTTAACCATGGGACACCTCCTGCACGCGCACCTTGCCTTCCTTCAACTGCTGTAACACCACCTCTTTGGGGCCATCAGCAACGATCTGCCCCTGCTCGATAACGATCACTCGCGATGCCACATCCAGCATTGAGGTTTTGTGAGTGATGAGGATCAATGTGGTTTCCGGGCCCAGTCTGGCGAGCTCTTGCTTAACCTGCATCTCGGACTGGTTGTCCATGTTGGAGGTCGGCTCATCCATCACCAGAATGGGGGGATCATTGAGCAGGGCACGTGCCAGCAGGATCGACTGACGCTGGCCACCGGAAAGCTGACGGCCACCCTCACCTATCTGCCGATCCAGCCCGTTGGGATCCCGGTTGGTAAAGTTGGTGACACCAGCCCGCTTGGCGGCGCGCAAGACTCTCACATCATCCACCAGCGGATTACCCAGCATGATGTTGTCCCGCACCGAGCCAAAGAAAAGAATGACATCTTGCGGGACACAACCAATATTGCGACGGATCACAGCAGGTGGCAGTTGATCGAGTTCAAAGCCGTCGATACGTACCGAGCCATCGGTCGGTCGATACAGTCCCATCAACAACTTCTCGAGGGTCGTTTTACCCGCCCCAATCCGGCCGATAATCGCCACCTTTTCGCCCGGCTGAATGCGCAAATTGATATTGTGCAGAGTGCTGGTTTCCATTCCCGGATATTTGAAGGAGACATTTTCGAATTCAATTCGACCGGCAATCACCGGATGATGGATATATTGCTTGCCCTCCTCCTGCTCTCCCGGGGTTTGCATGATTTTTTCCAGAATATCCAGTGCAGATTTGGCCTGGTTATAACGGGTCGACAACACGGAGAGTTGCACCATAGGCGCAATGGCGCGGCTGGATAGCATCACAGCAGCAATCATCCCCCCCATGGTGACCAAACCTTCGGAGATCTGGTAAACACCGACGATTACCAGACCGACCGTCACCACCTGCTGGATATAACTGGCCAGCG
>NZ_JBFODN010000175.1:0-3843 GCF_040908345.1 Aeromonas sp. R3-1 | reverse complement strand
GTTTTATCCCCTCTGTTTTTGCCTCGCCAAGGTTAATAATCCCCTCGGGCCAGCCGCTCGAAGTAGCCCTGATAGCGCCCGCTGGCGATGGCCTGCTGCAACTGCTGATTGAACTGATCCCGCAGTTTGGCTGAATCGGGCATTTTGCGTGGGAACATCACAAAGCTGTCGTTGCGCAGAAAAGGGGTCTGACTGTGGGTGATGAGTGCCGCGCTGGCGGGGTCGAGCTGGCTCTGCAACTCGGCCAGACCGACTCGCAGCTCTTGCGGATAGAGGTCGATCCGCCCGCGCAGCAGCTTGCCGAAATTCTGCTTCACGTCGGTAACCCGCTGCTGGCTCACCTTGCCGTCGGCCACCATCTTGTCCAGCGCGGGCCCGTAGCTGTAGGCGATATCGCCCCCCAACCGCATGCCGATGATCTGCTCAAGGCGCTCGGCCTGCAGCTGCCGTGATTTGAGGGAGAAGAAGACAAACTGCTCCTGCAGCACCGCTTCGCTGAACAGAAAATCCTGCTCCCGCTCCGGTTTGTGCATCCAGACGGCGGTGGCGTCGTAGAGCTGGCTGTTGGCCGCCAGCGAATAGACCCGACCCCAGGGGGCGAAGTGGAACTTCACCTCATAGCCCGCCTCCTTGAACAGATCGCTGATAAGGTGGGCCACGGGACCGTGCTGTTTTGATTGCTCGGAGACGAAAGGGGGCCATTCACCCACGATGATGTTGAGCACCCGGCCCGGTGCGGCGAGAGCCGATTGGCTGGTCAGAAACAACCACAGAGAAAGCAGCGGGATCAGGCGCATGGCAGAAAGAAGGGGGCGCAGGCTGGCAGAGGCGAGGGCATCAGGTCACTCCCGGCTGTGATGCGGTGAAAGGGGCTGGGTTGTCCGCAATGCTAACATGAGTCTCATTCCTTGCCGTGGATATTTGTCTCGTCGGGGTCGCCGGGCGCCTATTTTGGCCGCAGGGTATGCCCAAGCTCACAAAACCGATCGAGTAAACGTCATATGATTGATTTCATTATGAGTCTTGCTCTCCTGCCGAACGGCAATTTCACGTAAATCAAAGAGAATGACTATGGCTACCGGACAATATCTGCTGTGGAAAGATGCACAGGGACAGGATTTTCGCCCCGTTGCACTGACCGGCACTGATCTGCTTAACAATCGATACCTCAACAAGGGCACGGCCTTCACCGAACAGGAGCGGGCCGATTTTGATCTCGATGGTTTGCTGCCGCCTCAGGTGCAAACTTTTGAAGCCCAGCTCGAGCGAGTGTATGAGGGGTTCAAGAGCGCTTGCAGCGATATCGAGAAGTACCAGAACCTGCGTGCCCTGCAGGATCGCAACGAAACCCTGTTTTATGCCCTGTTGTCACGCCATGTGGAGGAGATGACTCCCTACATCTATACCCCGACCGTGGGCAAGGCGTGTCAGGAGTTCAGCCACCGCTTTCAGAAGCCGCGCGGCCTCTACATCACCCCGGACAACGTGGATGACATGGGCAGTCAGGCCCGTCACTTCGATGCCAAATCGATCCGCATCATAGTCGTCACCGACAGCCAGGGCATTCTGGGGATCGGCGACCAGGGGGTCGGCGGCATGGGCATCCCCATCGGCAAGCTGGCGCTCTATACCCTGGGTGCCGGTATTCACCCCGCCTGCTGTATGCCCATCGCGCTGGATGTGGGCACCGACAATCAGAAACTGCTCGATGATCCCATGTATCTGGGCCGCCCCCACAAGCGCATTCGCGGCAAGGAGTATGAAGAGTTCATCGACAAGTTCGTGCAGGGGGTCAAGCGCCACTTCCCCAATGCCGTGCTGCAGTGGGAAGACTTCAGCAAATCCAATGCTTTCAACAATCTGGCCCGCTACCAGCAGGCACTGCCGTCATTCAACGATGATATTCAGGGCACCGGTGCCGTGGTGCTGGCCGGTATCATAGGCGCGGTCAAGGTCAAGGGGGAGACCCTGGGCCAGCAGAACTATCTGGTCTACGGCGCTGGCGCCGGCGGGGTTGGCGTCGCGGATCAGATCTGCGCGGGAATGATCCGCGAGGGGATGGATCCGCAGGCGGCCCGCGATCGCATCTATATTCTGGATACCCAGGGGCTGGTGTGCGACAACCGGGACGGGCTCGACGAGTACAAGCGTCGCTACGCCAAGCCGGGGTTGCTGCTGGCGGGCTGGGATACCGAGGTGCCCGGCAAGGCCAATCTGGCCGATGTGCTGCGTCATGTGCCCATTACCGTGCTACTGGGTACCAGCGGCTCGGGCGGGGCCTTCCAGGAAGAGCACATCCAGCTGATGCTGAAACATTGCGAGCGCCCCATGGTATTCCCGCTCTCCAACCCGACCGCCAACTGTGAAGCGCTGCCGGAAGATATCTACCGCTGGAGCAAGGGCAAAGCCATTGTCGCGACTGGCAGCCCGTTCAAGGATGTGAGCTACGAGGGGCAGGAGTTCCGGGTGGGGCAGGGCAACAACGTCTTTATCTTCCCTGGAGTGGGTCTGGCGGCCATCGTCAGCCAGATCCGCGAGATCACACCCGATGTCTTCACTACCGCCGCTTTTGCGCTGGCCGAGTGCGTGAGTGAGGTGGATCTGGCGAAAGGGGCCGTTTATCCCCGCATTCGCGAGCTGCGCAGCATCTCGGTGCATGTGGCCACCGCCGTGCTCAAGGATATCGTGCGTCGGGATCCCTCCCACCCGCTGATCGGTCAGGATCTGCAGCAGCATATCCTCAACCACATGTGGGAGCCGGTTTACCTGCCCTATCGTCGGGTATAACCGCGTATTCACCGCCCGGATAACGGATCGGTAAAGATGACAAGGGGGTAGCGCTGCTACCCCCTTTCGTTTACCCCGTGGCATTCACTAAGTTCGCAATGGCCGCCAGCGCCCTTCCTGATTGCGACAGGCGGTATCCTGCCACTGCTGGCTGGCCTTGCCGATATAGAGTTGCTCGCGATAGTCGCGACACCACTCCCCGCTGTTATGGCGGAAGGTGCGTAGCGGGGTGACGCTACCCGAGTGACGGTTGGCTGGATTGAACCAGGTGAGGCTCTGCCCTTTGGTGCGGGTTTCCAGCGCCTTGGCAAGGGCCTGATTGGCCAGTTGAACATCTGCCTTATCCATCTGATGGTAAAGCGGCGGGGTGTCGACCGTGGCGCAGCCAGTGAGGCCGAGCAGGAGGAGTAGTAACAGATATCGCATTATGGTTGCCCCTGTTGGCGAAAACCGTTGTTGAGCAGCGCCCGCTCCTGCTCATCGGTAAGCACTTGCTGGCGATCATCGACCGTGCCATCACCTCTTAGTTTGTTGCCGTTGGCATCGACGGCATCCACACCGTTGTCATCGACCGTGCCATCACCTCTTAGTTTGTTGCCGTTGGCATCGACGGCATCCACACCGTTGTCATCAACCGTGCCATCGCCCCTGAGTTTGTTGCCGTTGGCATCGACGGCATCCACACCGTTGTCATCGACCGTGCCATCACCTCTGAGCTTGTTGCCGTTGGCATCGACGGCATCCACACCGTTGTCATCGATGGTGCCATCACCTCTGAGCTTGTTGCCGTTGGCATCGACGGCATCCACGCCGTTGTCATCAACGCCATTGCCAAACCCGCGGCCACCCCCATGGCGTTCTCCCCCTGCATGTTTTTCTCCACCAGCATGCCGTTCACCTCCACCATGCTGCTCTCCGCCGGCATGCTCGCCTTGGCCGCCACTGTCATCGCTGCCCCCATCGCTGTTGCTGCCACCGCCGCTGTTGCTGCCACCGCCGCTGTTGCTGCCACCGCCGCTGTTGCTGCCACCGCCGCTGTTGCTGCCACCGCCGCTG
>NZ_JBFODN010000174.1:0-21023 GCF_040908345.1 Aeromonas sp. R3-1 | reverse complement strand
ATCGGCCTGCAGGCAGCGGCAGTAGTTGGCAAAACGGGGCACCGCATCGGCCCGCTCGGCACAGGCGGTAATGAGGGCTGCCAGATTGTCATCGGCCAGCGCGGTAAAGACGCTAGCCAGCGCATTGCGCCGGGCGAGGGCACGCTTCAAGCGAAACGAGAACTGCTCCTGAGAGAAGGGCTTCATCAGGTATTCGTCGGGCTCGGCTTCCAGCGCACTCAGTACCATGGCGCGGGAGCTGTCGCCACTCACCATGATCACCACGCTCTGGGGCGGGATCAGATCTTTGTCGCGCAGGCTCTCGAGCAGCTGGCGACCATTCTCGCCAACCCCGAGATCGTAATCGATGAGATAGATGTCGAAACTGCCCTTCTGGCAGCGGCGCCGCGCATCCTCGGCGGTATTGGAGTAGGTGATGTTGCTGATACCCAGATTGAGCAGCATAGCCTTCATCATCACCTGAAACGAGCGCTGCTCATTGACCATCAGAATGCGTTGTGGCTTGGCTGGGCTCTTTTTTTCTGGCTCTTGTTCAGGTGTCTGCATCTGTCTGGGTCGAGGCGCTGCGGGCTGATGGGAGAAAGTGTGCCACCAAAGCGTGTCAAGTGGCAATCAATGTGCTTTTGTCACGCAACTTCCAGTTTCCATGTCACGCTCTGTGCCTGGTGGCCAGGGCGATGTGGTTGATCCATATCAAATAAAGCTCAGATGGGGTGGCAGCACGCGGCACACTTTTTAGACTGATAGAGGGGGCAACGACAAGCCCCGGTCACATATAGGCCCCATCAGGCAGGTATCAGGGCCTGCCTCTGTTAGTCCATGAATCACGGAGGGATCAGAGATGAGTTTGCTACCAAGCCGTACCAGTCTGTTCGATGACCTGTTTCGCGATATGGCGTCCGGCTTCTATATTCGCCCCTTGCACGGGGACCCCTTGCCGAGCCAGATCAGGCTGGATTTGAAGGAGAGTGATGGCAACTATGTGCTGCAAGCCGAGTTGCCGGGGGTTGCCAAAGAGGACATCCATGTGGATATCCATGGTAAACAGGTGACGCTGAAAGCGGAGATCCGCCAGTTTGACAGCCAGAACAAGGATGAGCGAACACTGCGCAGTGAACGCTATTTTGGCAGTGTTTCACGCACTCTGGAGTTGCCGGTCGAGGTGGCGCTGGACAAGGTCAGCGCCAGGTTCGAGAACGGTATCCTCACGTTGCAACTGCCCAAGCAGGTGGAAACGCCAGCCCCTCACCGGGTGACCATCGAATAGCCCGTGACAAGTTCATCATCAACCGTAATGAGAAGGCCCCGTTATCGGGGCCTTCTGTTTATCAGTGCTTTTCTGTCGGTTGCTTCGCCAGATAGTGGGCGAATTGGGGCGTGTACTTGGCCTTGAACCCCTGTTCGGTCTTGATGATGAGATAGACCGCCAGCTTGTGCTGTTTGGCAAATGCCATACCCGCTTCGGGCCCCATCACCATCAGCGCGGTATCGAGGGCGTCAGCCTCAAGCGCGGTCGGGGTGATCACGCTGGCGGAGACCAGCTTGTGGGTGACCGGCTGGCCGGTGGCAGGATCGATGATATGGGAGTAACGCTGGCCATCTAGCTCGTAGTAGTTGCGATAGCTGCCTGCGGTGCTGAGCGCCATGCCGTTGGGGATGACGATATCGGAAAACGCCCCCGGCTGATCGGAGGGTTCGACGATGGCCACTTTCCATGGCGAGCCCTTGCTGTTGTTGCCCTTGCTGCGCACCGCACCGGCCACTTCGATCAGGTAGTTGTGTACCCCCTTGCCCTCGAGCAGGGTGGCGATTTCATCCGATGCCGCCCCTTCGCCGAGAGTGGAGAGGTCGAGATAGAAATCCGGGATCGTTTTTTCGAGCAGGAAGTGATCCCCCTGCGGGGTCAGGGTCAGCTTGTCGATCCCCACCTTGTGGCGGGCGGCGGCGATGGCCGCCTCATCGGGCCGCTTGACCGGCCGTTTGTCCGGGCCAAAGCCCCACAGATTGACCAGTGGCCCCACGGTCACATCCAGCTTGCCGTTGGTCAGCTTACCGGCATCAATCCCCTGCTGGACTATGATGGCCATGGCGGGCGGGATGGCAAACGGGGTGTTGGCGGGTCCCTGATTGAAACGGGAGATGAGCGAACCCGGATCGTAGGTGGAGATCTCCTTGTTCATCCGGGCCAGCAGGCTCTCTACGTCGCTTTTGAGGGCGGGCTCTCCACCGGGGTAGCTATCGCTCAGGGTCACCACATAGTAGGTGCCCATGGTCTTGCCCTGAATTCGGGTCTGGGCAGGCGGGGTTGGCTGGCAGCCGGCCAGCGCCAGCAGCAGGGTTAGCAGCAGGCCGCGCATGGCCGCCACAGGGGTTATCGCATTCATCCGGCGCTCTCATCTGGAGAAGGTTCATATCGGGGCGCTAGCTTAGCCAAGGGGCGCCCTTCGGGCGAGCCCTGATAGGGCCAATCGGAGGGAAAAGGGCAGAAAAAATTAAACATTTTTGAACCTGTGGCGGGAGTGGGTCGTATCGTCCATCCGTGAGGGAGAGAGTGGCGAGTAGAGCACCGTCTGGTGACCTGGCCCGCAGCTTTGGCCAAAAGCCATAGCCGATTGAAGACAATTGAGTAAAATGAAGGTCGATTTAGACAGCATCTTTGCGAAGCGTTCACCGCATCCGCCAAGACGTTGCCATCCATTGCCAATCAAAGGAGAAGATGATGAAAAAGGCGATTACCCTGCTGTTTCTGAGTACCCTGGCTGCCCCCGTGCTGGCGGATGAGTGTGCACTGGTCATCAAAGGCAATGATGCCATGCAGTACAACCTCAAAGAGATGAGCGTGCCGGCCACCTGCAAGGAGGTGACGGTCACCCTGAATCACACCGGCAAGCTGCCCGTGACCGCCATGGGCCACAACTGGGTGCTGGCCAGCACCGCCGACTATCAGACAGTGGCGACTGCCGGGATGAGCGCCGGGGCCGAGAACGGCTATCTGCCCAAGGACGATGCCCGTGTACTGGCTCACACCAAGCTGATCGGCGGTGGCGAGAGCAGCAGCGTCACCTTCAAGACCGACGGTCTGGCGGGCAAGGATCTCACCTTCTTCTGCTCCTTCCCCGGCCACTTCGCCATGATGAAGGGCTCCTTCAAGGTCAACTAAGGTGCTGACCGGCATCGAGCCGGTTGCCTCAATAGCAAAAGCCGGGATTTCCCGGCTTTTTCATCTCTGCTGTTTGTGTGTGGCGTGGCATGGCTGCGAGCCCACGCCAGCGCTATTTGCCCTGCAGGGTAAAGAAGGCGATGGCGGTCTTCTTCTGGCATTCGAAGTGAATGCTCTCTTCCCCGGTCACCACCAGCGTCTCGTTGATAGCCACCTCTTTGCCCTGCACGGCCAGCTGGCCGCTCAGCAGGTGACAGAGGTAGGTCTTCTCTGGCTCGAGGGTAAGGGTCAGCGGGAAGGGGAGGTTCAGCACCCGCACGTTGGCGCTGATGCGATCCGGATGGTAGATAAGCCCCAGATCGGTCACCTCTTTTTTCAGCAACTCGCAGTAGGTCTCCTCATCGCCGCTAAAGTGCGCCACCTCGAAGGTGGCGTAGGGGTGGCCGTTGAGCACAAAGCCTGCCCCGCTCACCGGCAGCAAAATGCGCTGATAGCCGGGAAAGGGGGAGAAGGGGCCCGCGCTCTTGATGGGGGCCGAGCTCAGTCGATAGTCAAAGTCGAGTTTGGCAAGGCTGCTCCCCTTGGGGGAGATGAGGATCTGGCTGGTAGTGCCCTGCTGGTTTTTCCAGGGCATCTTCTGGTGGTCAGACTCTTTAATCAGGGTGATCACGGGCACTTCCTCACGATAAAAAACGCAGGGAGCCGGGGACATCTGCCCCGGCTCCCTGATAGAGATTGGCGATGGTAAAGGCGATCAGCCCTGACCATCCAGAGCGGCCAGCCGTGCTTCCATGGCGGCGAGACGACTCTTGAGCTCGCTCACCTCCTGCTCCAGCTCGCTCAGGCGGTCGGCGGCAGGGGAGGCATAGGCCGCGGCGGGGGCGGCATCCATCATCGCCTGAATATCCACTTCGCCGCTAAACAGGTGGGCGTAGCGGGATTCGCGCTTGCCCGGCTCGCGCGGCAGCTTGACCACGTAGGGGCCACGCTCGATGAGCTGGGTCAGCACCGCATCCACCTCGGTGACATCATCGAAGCTGCAGAGGCGGTTGGTGCGCGAGCGCAGCTCCCCCGGGGTTTGCGGGCCGCGCAGCAGCAGTTCGCAGACGATGCCGAGCTCCTGGGCACTGAATTTCAGCTCGCCAAATTCGGTGTTACAGAATCTGTGCTGATAGCGGGGCACCCGGGCGTTGAAGCCTGCAGTGTTGACCACCAGCCGCTTGCGGATCAGTTCGTCCACCACGGCGCGGATATCGAGCTCGGAGAGCTCCAGCACCGGCTCGCGGTTGCTCTTCTGGTTGCAGGCGTTGACCAGTGCATTAAGGGAGAGGGGATATTGATCCGGGGTGCAGATCTCTTTTTCAATCAGACAGCCGATGACGCGGGCTTCCAGCGGGCCAAGTACTAACTCCATTTCCTACTCCCTTCCAAATCGAGACATCAAGAGCCCCTATCTTAGTCATGGTCCGCGCCGCGTCTAGCGTTGCGCGCCATTTTTGCGAGCTGATCAGGGCGTTGGCGAAAGGCTCGCCAACGCCACAGACCTCTGCTTTTTATCGCTGCCCCTGATAGAAGCGCGCCTTATTGGCATACATGGCGTCGTCCGCCACCCGGCTCAGCTCCGCCAGCGGGGTCTGGTCGCTGCTGCTCCAGCCGATGGCAAAACGCAGCGGGAAGCTGTGCTCCCCATGCTGCACGATGGCGTGCTGCTGGCTTGCCTCCAACCTGCCTGCCAGCTGCTGGCTGGCGAGGTGATCCGCCTCCGCCAGCAGCACGAACTCGTCGCCGCCGATACGGAAAATCTTCTCATCCTGACGGCAGAGGGTGCGCAGCTGGCGAGCCATCTGGATCAGCAGGGCGTCACCAGCCTCGTGCCCATACTGGTCGTTGGTGCGCTTGAGGCCGTTGAGGTCGAGCATGAAGAGGGCGAGGTGACGCTCCGGATGGCGCGCCAGTACTGCTTGATAGTGGTGGAAGGCCTCTTCGAACGCCTGCCGGTTGGGCAGCCCGGTGAGGTTGTCGGTGCGGGCCACCCGTGCCAGCTCGTCGGTGAAGAGGCGCCCCTCGATGCCCACCGCCAACTGCTTGGCAAACAGCCGCAAGATGGCCCGGTCTTCGGACTCCAGCCCTTCTGCGCTCACCATCAGATAGCCAAACAGCACGCCACTTTGGCTGCCGGGCAGGGTCATGATCTTCCAGAGTGCGTTGTCCCACTGGCATTCGGAGTGTTTGACCTCCTCATCCATCAGTTGAACCAGTTTCTCCTGCAAGGCATCCCGCAAGGGGGCATCGACCCCCTGGATCAGGGAGTAGTGGGGCTGCCCGTCTCGGCGGATCACCAGTCCCCAGCGGTGGCCGGGATAGAGCTGCGAGAGCTGCAGCAGGGCAGAGCTGGCCAGCTCGGCAATATCGATATCCAGCTGCTGGTGCAGACCGAACTGCAACCAAGATTGCAGGATATGGCGGCTGCGCTCCTCCCGGCTCAGGGCCGAGCGCAGGGCGGTCGTTTGCGAGGCAACCTCTTGCTCCAGTTCGTCGTTGAAGCCGAGCAGCCGCTGGTTGAAGGCCTCTTTCTCGCTATTGGCCTGCTGCAGCTGTTCATTTTGTTGATAGAGCGCCCGCACCTGATCCGAGATGGTGCTGGCCATCTCCTGTAGCAACTGGCGCACCTCGTCGTACTCCACAAAGCGCAGCGGCGCCTGCCGTTGCTGGTAATTGCCCTTGCCATAGCTGCGCACCAGCGCGGCCAGCGAGCGCAGCGGTCGGGTTAGCCAGCGGGTGAGCCAGACGCAGCCGATGGCCACCAGCAGCAACATGACGGCGATGCTGACGGTCAGCAGCTGTTGGGATTTGTTGAGCTCGCTGACCCTGTCATTGCTGTAGCTGTAGAGGGTGATGGTGGGGGTGATCTCCTGCTCCAGCTGGGGCCAGCCAATGGCCAGGGGCTGCGCCAACTTGCTTGGCTCCCTGTCATCCATGGCGTTGGCGCTCTGGTGAGCCCCTTCGTAGAGACGGTTCTCGCCCTGGGAGATCACCAGATATTCGCTCCCCTTGAGATAGGGTTCCAGCAACTGGGCCATCTGCCGCCAGGGGAGAATGGCCATCACGAAGCCGGAAGGGGTCTGCATCACCCCTGCTCGCTGGTGGTTGCGATAGATGGGGGCTACCAGCGCCAGCCCGCCGCTGCGGTTTTGCTCCATGTCGTCGACCAGCACGGGATCATCGACGGGCAGCAGCAGATGCTTGCCCTGTTTCGCCTCGCGGGTCTTGCCCCAGGCCATCAGCTGCGGCATCAGGTTGCTCGATTCGAGGTGGGAGGCCTGGCCATTGATGTACTCCACCACCAGCCCCTTGTCATCGATGAGGTAGGCCGAGGTGAGCAGGCTGTTGGACTTGATGAAGGTGGCCAGTGCCAGCCGGGCATGGCTGGAGAAGAGGAAGTTGTCGAGGGCCTGATGGAGCACCCGATCCTGACTGAGCTGATTGATCTGGGTGCCGATCAGCTCGCTGCGAAAGCGGGCTTCGCGGGTCATGCTGGTGAGGGCCCGCTCCAGCTGTGACTGCTCGCTCTGGGCGATGATCTGGTGCTGGCGGATCAGCAGTACAGTGCTGGCCAGCAGTGCCGGCAGCAAGGCGACGGTGAACAGGATGATGATGAGGGTCGGGCCGAGCCGAAAGGTGCGATGTTTCATGGTGTTTTGACCTGCCGGTACTGCTGATCGGCCAGCTGCTGCATATAACGGGCGGTGTCGGCGGCACTGATCCCCTCTTTAAAGCGCTCGAACCCTTTCTCCATCGCTTGCCAGGCGATGGACATGGCGCTGTCGGAGGGCATGGGGGTACTGAGGGTGAACTGCTCCAGCAGCACTTTTTCCTGAGGCGTGGGACGGCGGCTGATGGCGGTAAAAGCCTGCTGATTGACCGGCAGCAACGCCCCCTGATGATAGATGAACTGCTGAATATCCTGACGCTGGATAAAGGCCATCAGTGCCTTGATAACGGGTTGCCGATCCTCATCATCCATCGCCCAGCGGGAGGCTCCCATCACGTAGGCGCCGCTCATGGAGTGCATGGAATGGCTTTGCCAGCGGGGCAGCAGGGCGACACCCAGCTTATCCCCCATATTCTTCACCAGATCATTGAACGCCCAGTCCCCATTGATGAGGTAGGCGCTCTTGCCCTCATTGAAGCGGGAGAGGGCGGTGTCATAGTCGCACTCGGGATCGACCCACTGTTCGCTGGCGACGGTGCGATAGGCCTCCAGCGCCTGCACCATGGCCGGGCTGTCGAGGGTGATGCGCCCTTCGGTCACCGGCGAGCCGCCAAAGGTGTGTAAAAAGGCGGCGAAGTAGTACATGTCGTGATAGGGCCAGCTGACGGGGTAGACCCCCTTGGCCTTGAGGGCCGGGGTGATAGCAGTCAGTTGCTGCCATTGGGTCACCGGAGTCGAGATCAGCGCCTTGTTGTAAAACAGCATCAGATGGTTGCCCTGCATCATGGGCATGCCCCAGCGTTGCCTATCCAGGGTGACATAACGCAAGGCACTGGCCATCAATGAGGGGGAAAACCACTCGGCCGGGAGGGGAGCGAGGGTCATCTGGCGATAGAGGCCGATAAAATCGGAGGGGATTAGCATCAGGTCGGGCAGCCCCCTGGCCTGAGCTGCCAGCAGGAGATCCGCCTTGATCTTGCCCGGCTCAATCTGGGTGACCCGTACTCTGTGGTTCCCCTCCTGATTGAAGCGGGCGATCACGTCGTCGATCACGTAACCGGCTTGCTGGGAGTGCCACAGCTCCAGTTCAGGCTCCTGGGCCTGCAGGGGGTGGCTCAATGCGAACAGGCAAAGCAGCAAGAGATGATAAAAAGATAGTTTTCCGCTCATGTTATCATCACCGTTATTCCCTGAATTCCAAGGGAAAAATGTAACAAACTACCGGCAAGATCGGTAGGCTCGGGTGTCAACTAATTGACTGAAACAACAAAAAGCCCGGCGCGTGGGCCGGGCTGGGGGATAAATTGCTTATCCGCATATTCTTCGAGGCATCTATTGTGGATGTTGTTTGAGGATGTCGTATATCTCCTCTTTCAGTTTGAGTTTCTGTTTTTTCAGATCTCTCACCTCGGCGCTATAGTCGCTGGCGTGATGCTTTTCCAACTTTCTAATCTCCGCATCCAGGTCGTTGTGCAAGTCAAACTTCTTCTGGAAATGGACATCACTGCTCTTCAGTTTCGAGATAAGTTCTCTGTACTCTGGGAACATGTAATGGAGCCTCCTTGGTTTCGTTTGATTGTGCCTGTAAGACCAAAGCTACCCCTTAGTGCCGGGGATAAATGTGATCCTGATCGGATTTGGGGGCAATGATTTGGAGTATTCGGCGGGATA
The DNA here is from genome assembly GCF_040908345.1 of Aeromonas sp. R3-1. Lineage (NCBI taxonomy): Bacteria > Pseudomonadati > Pseudomonadota > Gammaproteobacteria > Aeromonadales > Aeromonadaceae > Aeromonas > Aeromonas sp. R3-1. The sequence continues at coordinate 12,480 of NZ_JBFODN010000174.1, read as the reverse complement.
TTTATAACTTGTTGAATCAAAACAAGATAAGTGATTTATCAATCTGAATGGTGAGCCAAACTGTGCGACAAGTCACAACAGGGGCAGTGTTGGCGTGAGGGTGCAGGATCAAAAAGGGGCCGACTGGCCCCTCCTTATGGATGCAGGCAACGTTACTCTTTCTCTTCGTCCGCCTGCTCTTTTTTCTTTTTCTTCTCGGGCAGCGGCTTGCCATCGCGGTGGATCACCTTGCCCGCTTCAAAGCCAATCTGGGCGGCCAGCTCTTCCAGATCCGCCGACTTGGCCTGATCCCCGATGGCGTAGCGATAGTTGGCGATGGAGATCTTTTCGGCCACCGGCGTGCCCGGGACGATAGGCTCGCGCCAGCCCTGGCCGATGTGGGCCACCAGGGTGCCGTTCATCAGTAGCTCGCCGACGATCTCCTGGGTCGGATTGCCCTTGCCGTAGGTGAGACCCTGCGGGTGCTTCTTGCCGACCAGCGGCTCGTTGCTGGCGGGGATCAGCTTGGTGCGGATCAGCCACTTGGGCTTTTTGGTGTTGCCCACCGCCTTGCCGGTCTGGTACTCGTTGATCTTGATGGTCTTGATCATCTGGGCCATGAAGTCCTTGGTCAGCGCCTTCTGGGCGTCGCTGGTTTCATCGATGGCGATGGGGGCCACATACCAGGTCTGGGTGGCTTGAGCCTTGGGAGCGGCAGGGGCAGTTTGCGCCATGGCCAGGGGGCTGAGCAGGATGGCAGCCAGCAAGAGTCCTATCTTCTTCATTGTGATTCCGCTTTTGTTTCAACAAGAATTTTGTTTTGCCAGCGACGACTGCGCCAGCGCCAGAACATGGCCAGACCGCGCACCCACTCGTCGCAGGCCAGCGCCAGCCAGATACCGACCAGTCCATAACCCTGCATGATACCGAGGAAATAGGAGAGTGGCACGGCAATTCCCCACATGGAGAGCAACGCCATGTAGAGGGGAAAACGGGCATCCCCGGTGGCCCGCAGGGCGTTGATCACCACCAGATTGAAGGTGCGGCCGGGCTCGAGGATAAGGCTGATAAGAAACAGCTGCGCCACCTGGGTGATGATGTCGGCATCATCGGTAAAGAGGCTGATGATGGTGCGGCCGTTGAGGGCCGCCGCCACGGCGATGACGCAGGTGACCGCCAGCCCCAGCTTGAGGCTCTTGAGCAGCTGCTGATAGGCTCGATCGAACTGTCTGGCCCCCGCCAGATGGCCGATGATGATCTCGTTGCCAAGGCCGATGGAGAGGCCAAACAGCAGGATAAACAGGCAGATCTGGAAGAAGTAGGACTGGGTTGCCAGCGCCTTGTCACCCAGCAGTCCGACAAAGGCTGTCACCACCATAAACTGCAGCATCCAGGAGAGGTTCTCTCCTGCCGCCGGCAGGCCGATATGGAGCACCTTGCCCAGCATCTCCCGGCTGGGGTGGACGATATCGCGCACCACCAGTCGAATTCCGGTCTTGCGGGCCACCAGCCACACCAGCAGCACCACGCCGACCAGTCGGCCAGCGACCGTGCTGATGGCAACGCCTGCGACCCCCAGCTGGGGCAGGCCGAACCAGCCGTAGAGCAGCAGCAGGTTGCCGACGAAGGTGATGAGGTTGACGATGAGAGTCACATACATCGCCTGACGGGTGTGGCCGTGAGCGCGCAGGGTCGCCGCCAGACAGAGGGCCGCGGCCTCCGGCAACAGGCAGAGACCGATGATCTGCAAGTAAAGCGTCCCGTCGCTCATCAGATTGGCAGGCAGGTTCATCAGCGCCAGCATGGTGCTGGCCCCCGCCATCACGCCGATGGCGGCCACCAGACCGATCAGCAGGTTGAAGCCGATAGCGGTGTGGATCACCACCCGACTCTTCTCCCGATCGCCGGCCCCCAGATACTGGGTGATCACCACGCTGGTACCGATGCTGACGAAGCTGAACAATGTGATGGCGAGATCGAACACCTGATTGCCGACCGCCAGCGCCGCGACCCCCTGATAGGAGACATGACCCACCATGAAGGTATTGAGGGCGCCGGTCAGAAAGTGCAGGGCGAGATCGATAAAGAGCGGCCAGGTCAGCGCAAAGAGGGTGCCCGGGCCGGCGTGGGATTGAGATTGCATGGCATGTCCAACAGCTGGGAGGGCACGGGGGAGTGTCCTCTGGGGGCGCATTTAACACCAAGGCCAAGGCCGGTGCAATCCTTGTGCAGGATTGCACCGGCCAGGAGAGCAGGCCAAGGGATCAGGCAGGCGTGGCGCCCGCCTCCTGTTCGCTTGGCAGGGTGAGGCGCGCCGAGTCGGGCAGGGCATCATCCTGCGGCCAATTCGAGCGGATGGCATCTGTGGTACTCTCCACCACCGCATCATCCTTGAACACCGGCTCGCGGTAGCAGCGGGTCAGGCGCAGCGCCTGATACATATCGGGGCAGAGGATGATCCCCTCATCGCCTACCCGCACGCCTGCCTGCTTTAACCAGTGAGTCATCTGGCCGTGGCGACCCGCCATCACCATATGGATGCCGCGCCGTTTCAGCTCTTTGTGCAGCTCTCCCACCATGCTCATCACGCTGATGTCCTGATGGGTGAAGCAGGCGACCGCATCGATCACCAGACACTTGGGGGCTCGGGGATCCTGTACCAGCAGGGCCAGCACCCGCCGTTTGAAATAGGGGGCGTTGAAGTAGGTCAGCGGCGAGTTGAAGCGATAGACCAGAATACCCGGTATCGCCTTGGCCTGTTCGTTATCCCCCAGGGTGCGCACTACCCCCTCGTCATCCATGCCGAGCAGCTGATCGGTGGGGCGCATCACATTGCGCAGGAACTGGAACAGCCCCAGCAACACGGCGAGGGTGATCCCGGGGATCACCCCCATGGTAAGCACGCTGATAAAGGTGACCAGCGCCAGCCAGAAGGCGGAGCGATCGGAGTGGCGCAGGGCCCAGAGGCCACGAAAATCGGTGAGCGACAGGGAGGCCATCACCAGTACCACCCCGAGGGCGGCGGTCGGGATGTATTTGAGCGGCGCCGTCAGATAGAAGGTGATGAGGGCGATCACCGCCGCTGCGATGATGGAGACCAGCTGGCTCTTGCCGCCGTTGGCGTCGTTGACCGCAGTGCGCGAATCCGCGCCACTGATGGCGAAACCCTGGGAGACTGCGGAGGCGAGGTTGGCCATACCGAGGGCCCGAAACTCCTTGTCCGCGTCGATCTCATAGCCGTTTTTGGCGGCAAAGCTGCGGGCGGTCAGCATCATGGAGACGAAGCTCACCATGGCCAGGTTAAGGGCGGGCAGCACCAGCTCCCGCATCAGGCCGGGAGGAAATTCCGGCATCTGGAACGCGGGCAGGCCGGAGCCCACCGTCCCCAGGGTGGCGATATCAAACTGGCCGAGATTAAAGCCCCACACCAGCGCAGCGGTCACCACCATGGCCACCATGGAGGAGGGCCATGCCGGTTTGTAGCGCTTGGCCAGCAGCAGGGTGAGCAGGGCCACCAGACTCATGGCCAGGGTCGGCAGATGGGTCTGGGTAATATAGGTAGCCCCGCTGGCGATCCGCTCGATGAGGTAACGTTCGCTGAAAGTGAAGCCGAAGATCTTGGAGAGCTGGCCCACCATGATGGTGATGGCCACACCATTGAGCAGCCCCATCAGGATGGGGCGGGAGAGAAAGTCCGCCAGCACTCCCAGCTTGAAGCGGCTGGCAATCAGGCACCAGAAGCCGGTCATGGCGGTCATGGTCATCACCAGTTGCCAGTGACGGGTTGGGTCGCCTGCGGCCAGCGGCGTCACCACGGCGGCGATGACCGCACAGGTGGCGGCATCAGGGCCGACGATCAGCTGGCGGGAGGTGCCGAACAGGGCGTAGACCAGCATGGGCAGGATACAGGAGTAGAGACCGACGATAGCACCCACTCCGGCGAGTTCTGCATAGGCGATGGCGACGGGCAGCGCCACGGCCGCCACCGAGAGTCCGGCGCGAAGATCTGGCATCAACCAGGCGCGCTGGTAATGCAGCAGGGCGGCGAGGCCCGGTAGCCAGCGTTCGAGAGAGAAGAAGTCGCGCATTATTTAACCCATTGAGTTACAACCAGCTTTTCCCCTAGTGTGCCCAAGGTTATCGAAAGATTGCAATCAGGTTATGGCCAGTTTACCTGAAGGTCAGGCCAGATAGCCTGCCAGCGTTTCTCCTTGATGCGCTGGGTAAAAATCTGTTTGTCCTGGCGACATTTGGGGTTGGCACTCACTTGCAGCGACCAGTTGATGGTAAAGCCGTAGGGGGCAAGCCACTCGAACTCGCCATCCTGGGTGAGGCGTACGCCGATGCAGGTGGGCACCTCGACCCAGTGGCTGAGCGCCTCAAGGCTGCTGGCAAACGGCGCTAACAGCTGGCGAGTGTGCATGCGGGCCTGATTGCGCACCTCCCACTGCTGGCCGGGCAGGCGTTTGGCGAGCCAAGCTTCGTGCTCCGCTTCGGCCAGCCCTTGCGGATCGGCTTTATCGAGATAGATAAGGTCGATATCGTTGAGCGGGGTGGGCGCCGCCTTGTGGTGAAGGTGATCCCAGATGAGGTTGCGGATAAAACCGGCTCCCAGCGCCCAGTCGGGCAGATTGAGCTCGGCCGCGGCTTGCAGGCAGGCCATCCGCTGCGGATCGGCCCGCAGCAGGGCTTCTGTTTTGGCTTGGAATTGCTGTTCGAGGACGGTGTTCAGAGGTTCAGTTGTTGGCATTGCGGCGTAACCAGACATCAATGTAGCGGCAGCTCGGCACTATAGTGAGTCCCTCCGCCTGAGTCCAGTTGAAGAAGGCACGCGCCAGCTGATCGGCAATCCCCTGCACCCGCAGCTCGGGGGGCACGAAGGTGCTGTAGGCGTCGATGGTCTTGGCATCGAGCCGCCGGTAGCGCAGTCTCGACTCTTTCCCCTCCACCATACAGATGAACTGCTGCTGGTTGGCCTGATGGATGATGTCGCTCATGGTGGGCACCTCTGGCATAAAGTTGGGTCTCTCGGCACAACATAACTGTTAGCCAAGGTATAGAACAGATAATGAGAGCCCGTGGTCAATATCATCCCCCTTTGACAGAGGGCGCATCGATATCGCGATGCAGATCAAGGTGCCCGATGGTGAGTCGGGCACCGCGTTAGTGTCAACACAAGAGTGTTGGCAAAGGGGCGGGATCAGGCCCAGGCTCGCTCCAACAGAGTGAGTAACTGCTCACGGTCGGCGTCCTTGCGATTGAACAGAAGGGCGCCGTCGTTGATCGCAAGATCGCGGATCTCGGTCAGTAGCGAGCGATCGCTTACCCCTGCCTCGCTCATGGTGCGCGGCAGCTTGACCGCTTGCCACAAGGTGTCGCGCAGGGTGCGAATGGCTGTGATGGTCGCCTCCGCCCGCTGATGGGCCGGGGTGGCAGCAAAGCGCTCTGCCCCCACCAGCGGCAACAGCAGCCGGGCCAACTCGCTATCCACCTCGGGGCGGTTGTAGTCGAGCACGGTCGGCAAAAAGAGGTTCATGCACAGCCCGTGGGGCAGATGGCAGCGGGCTCCCAGACTGTGGCCGAGGGCGTGCACCAGCCCCACCATGGAGTTGGAGAATGCCATGCCAGCCAGCGTGGAGCCTTCCGCCAGTTGCAGCCGCAGCTGTTTGTTTTGCGGGTCGTGGATGATTTGCGGCAGGGCGCTGGCGATCTTCTCCACCGCCATCAGGGCCAGTGCATCGCTCACCGGGTTCTTGGCGGTACCGATAAAGGCCTCGATGGCGTGGGTCATTGCGTCCATGGCGGTGGCGGCGGTGATATTGAGGGGCAGCCCCTGGGTCAGGCGCGGGTCGAGCACCGCCAGCTGGGGAAGCAGGAAGGGGGAGGTGAAGGGCACCTTGCGCCCGCTCGCCTCATCCTTGATCACTGCAACCAATGTCACTTCTGATCCTGTGCCCGCCGTGGTGGGCACCACCGCCAGCGGCTTGAGGGGACTGGTCAGGCAACCGGCGCCCGAGTAGTCGAGCAGATGATCCCCCCCCATGGAGGTGAGAATGTTGACCGCCTTGGCGGTGTCGATGACCGAGCCGCCCCCCAGCGCCACCAGACTGTCGCAGTCGAGCTCACGATAGCGTTTGGCGATCCGCTCCACTACGGCAGTGGAAGAGTCGGCCGGGATCTCGTCCCAGATGGCGGCGACCGGCAGTTCCCCCTCGGCCAGCACATTGGCCAGCAGGGTGGCAAGGCCGGTGGCATTGACCCCCTTGTCGGTCAGCAGCAGCGGGCGACGGGCACCCAGGCTGGCCAGCTCGCTGGCCAGCTGCTCCAGCGCCTGTTCACCGGCCAGCAGTTTGACCGGGCAGAAAAAATCGTAATAGCGGCTCATTTCAAGGCTCCTTGCGCGTTAGCCGGTCACCAGACCCAGATAGATGTTGCAGGCCCGGCCGATCTTGTTGGTCGGGGCGGGATAGTGGCGCAGCAGAGGCCGCGCGATAAAGGCGGGCAGGATCAGGGACTGCAACTGCTCAAGCCCCCGCACCAGATGCATGGCAACGGTCAGATCTCCCTCCACCAGCAGCCGGTTTTCGCCAAATGCCTGATTGACCCCGAGCCGAAAACTCAGGGTGCGAAAGGCGATATTGGGATGCTTGAAGCGCACCCGCAGCGGATGGATGGTGGCATGAGGGGCGACTGGCGCGCCGGGATACCAGCGCCCACCCTGCTTGTGCATGTTCATGGAGTAGCCGATGCCGCCCACTTCGAGGCGGATTGCCAGCCCGTCCGGCAACGGCGCCAATTCGCGGCGTACCGCCTCATCGGTGCGGGCGGCGCGGCAGAGGGTACGACCCACCACCCAGAGCAGAGTGGTGATCCAGAGGCGGCGGCCAAGGGCTGCCGCAGATTCAAACGTCCATGTTGGTATGGAAAGGCGCATGAGGATTGGCTCCTGAGATGGCTGACCAGAAGAGGGCGAACGCACTGGCTTGCCAGTAGTCGTCCTCTCCCAGCTCCGGTTGATCGACAAACAGTGATGCGCAGGCGAGGAACTGCCCCTGACACACCTCCAGCAACAGTGGTGCGGGAGCCTGCATCAGCTCGCCGCTGGCCTGCCCCTTTGCCAGCAGGGCAGGCAGAAAGCGCAGGGCATCGTTCAGGATCTGGCTGCGGGCCGGTCTGGCCAGCAGCGGAGAGTGAAAGAAGCCGAGCACAAATTTGAGCTCATTAGGGTTAGCCTGCATCCACTTCATCGCCAGCTGCCAGTAGTGGCGGGTCTGGTCGTACAGCGGCAGGGTCGGATCCGCTTCATGGATGGCGCCCCCCATCCGGGTCTTTACATCCTGATAGAGGGCGAGGATCAGCGCCTCCTTGCTCGGAAAGTGGTGGAACAGAGTGCCGTTGGCCACCCCGGCCGCCTTGGCGATACGGGCGGTGGCGGCCCCCTGCAGGCCATCTTCGGCGCAGAGGGCGAGGGCGGCATCCAGGATCTGGCGGCGCTTGTCGGTCATGTTTTGTGGCTGCGGGATAGCCTGGTTCATGGTCATCTCCATCAGCGCAGGAAGAAGGCCATCATCAGCCTCTGGATCCAGCTGTGGTAGGGCGGATGGATCAGGGAGCCGGTGGTGAACTTGCCGCGGGTCAGCACGGTTTTCGCCTTGGAGAAGGTAAGAAACCCCTCGTGGCCGTGGTAGTGGCCCATGCCGGAGGCGCCGATGCCGCCAAACGGCACATCGTCGGCCGCCACCTGAAACAGGCTCTCGTTGATCGCCATGCCGCCGGAGTGGGTCTCCCGGGTCACTCGCGCCTGCAGCTCGGGATCGAAGCTCATCAGATAGAGTGCCAGCGGGCGGGGCCGCTCAGCCACATAGGCGAGCGCCTCCTCCAGGGTGTCGTAGGGGATAAGCGGCAGCAGCGGGCCGAAGATCTCCTGCTGCATCACCTGACACTGACTTGGTACCCCGGTCAGCAGGTGGGGCACCAGCAGGCGACGCTGGTCATCGCGGGCCGGGCTGCCACAGGGGTGGAGCTGGGCACCCGCCTGCTCGGCTTCATCGAGCCAGCTGACGAGACGTTGATACTGGCGGTCGTTGATGATGGCGCCGTAGTCGGCACTATTGAGCCCCTGCGGGTAGAGCTTGCTGAAGTGGCGGCGATAGGCGGCGATAAAGTTATCCACCTCGCTGCGGGGCAGCAGCACATAGTCAGGGGCGACGCAGATCTGCCCGGCGTTGAGGCTCTTGCCGAAGATCATCCGCTCGACCGCGGTGGCGACCGGCATGTCGGGGGCGATGAGACAAGGGCTCTTGCCACCCAGCTCAAGGGTGAGGGGGGTGAGCTGGGGAGCGGCGGCGGCCATCACCAGCTTGCCCACCATGGTTGAGCCGGTAAAGAGCAGGTGATCGAACGGCAGTGAGCTGAACGCCGCCGCCATCTGGGCATCTCCCTCGATGATGGCGATCTCGTTTTCGTCAAACACGCTGGTGAGCATGGTGCGCAGCACGGCATTGGTATGGGGAGTGAACTCGGAGAGTTTCAGCATCGCCCGGTTGCCCGCCGCGATGGCGGTGATGAGGGGGCCAAGGCTCAGCATCACCGGAAAATTCCACGGCACGATAATGCCGACCACCCCCAGTGGCTGGAAGTGCACCTCTACTTTGGCGGGTGCCAGCAGCAGGCCGGTGTGACGGCGGTGGGGCTGCATCCAGCGCTTGAGCCGCTTCTGGGTGTAGTTGATCTGCATGATGCAGGGCAGCACATCGGCGATCAGGCTGTCGTAGTGGCTGCGCTGGCCATAATCTGCCGCCAGCGCCTTGCACAGCTGCCCCTTGTGGGCGAGCAACGCCTGCTTGAGTTTGGTCAGCTGCGCCCGGCGCTCGGCCAGGGTTGGCATGGGGTGAGCCAGACTCGCCCGCTTGAGCCGCGCCAGCTGATCCGGCAGGGACAATTTGATGGCGAGGATATCCTCAGGAGTGTGTTGAAGCTGCGCCGCACCCATGTTGTTCTCCGCATGAAAAATGACCGACTGATTAGTCGGTCTAAATCTAGCTGTTTGTTACCGGAATGTAAAGCTGGCAAGCTGTCTGCCGTTCACCACGAGCCGGACGCAAGAGAGAACTGTGTGTCTCCCCACACTTTTGGGGTTTGCCCGTTGGTGGCTTATCTAATAAGGGGTAGTTTTTGGCTATTAACCTACACGGAGAGAGCACTATGACCAGGGAACTGAACAGCTTGTTGGCCCGGCTTGAAGATGTGGTTGAGCGGATGCCGGATTGCTTCAACACCTACGAATTCGCCCAGAAGCTGGCACTGCAATATCAGCCGGAATTCTTTGCCGCGGGGCACTCTCTGGCCGAGCACGAGGGTAAAGTACTGCGGGTGCTGCACCAGAAGATCGCCGAGGCGCTGGCAGGCAGCGAGATGGTGATTGAAGGGGCGCTGCTCCCTTGCGTCACCCCCTGGGGGGAGAAGGCGACCTCACCGCGCTGGCATCGCAAGCACTGAGGGGCGTAGTCAGGCAGATCACTGCCAGATAGCAGATAACGAACAACGATAAAGGGCGCGGCGCTGACAACAGGGCCGCGCTTTTTTATGCAGATTGTCGCCAGCAGCGCCCCCGCTGCCGAGAGCAAAGGCCCGGTCTGTGATCCCATGCCGGGATACGAGACCGTCAGCCGGGTAGACTCTCCCCTTTGTCGCAGGGTTTGTCACCGTAGGAATTTCTCATGACCCATAAAATCATTCTGGATACCGACCCGGGTATCGACGATGCCATGGCCATCCTGTTTGCCGAGGCCCACCCCGCCATCGAGCTGCTCGCCATCACCACTGTTTTTGGTAACGCCACCATCGACAATGGCACCCGCAATGCCCTCTGGCTCAAGCAGAAGTACGGCATGAAGGCGGATGTAGCCAAAGGCGCGGCTGCCCCGCTGCTGCGCGAGCCGGTCGGCCCTACCACCATAGTCCACGGCCCGAGCGGCTTTGGCGACATGGAGGCGGGGGAGGTGACTATCGCTCCGGATCCCCGCCCTGCCTGGCAATATATTGTCGAGGCGGTCAAAGCCGCGCCGGGGGAGATCACTCTCGTCACTATCGGCCCACTGACCAATCTGGCGCTGGCGCTACAACAGGCGCCCGAGATTGTCTCGCTGGTGAAACAGGTGGTAGTGATGGGCGGCGCCTTTGGCGTCAACGGCCATCGTGGCAACGTCACCCCCTATGCCGAGGCCAATATCCACGACGATCCCGATGCCGCCGACCGGGTCTTTACCGCCGACTGGCCTGTGGTGATCATCGGGCTGGACGTGACCCAGCAGAGCTTCTTCAGCAGCGCCTATCTGGATGAGCTCAGGGATAAGGCGGGGGAGCCGGGCCGCTTCCTGTGGGATGTCAGCCGCTTCTACCTGCGCTTCTACTCGGAGAAGCTGGGGCTCTCCGGTTGCCACGTTCACGACCCGTCCGCCATCGCCTATGTGATCGATCCGACCCTCTTTACCCTGCGCGAGGGGCCGGTGCGGGTGATCACCAGCGGCCCGGCCATCGGCCACACCCTGCAAAAGTTCGATGGCAAGCGCCACTCCCACGATGACTGGGCAGCCTATCGTCCGCAGCAGGTCGGGGTGGCGGTGCGCGATGAAGCCTTGCTGGCGCTCTATCGCGAGACGCTGGTGGGCTGGGGCAAGGATTGCTGAGCAAAGGGGCGCTATTGCGCTGACGCGGGGGCTGTGATCGGCGCCAAACAATCGGAGCGCACGGCCGCTTATACTGCCTTATATCAAGAGCTTGGGAGGGATGAAGATGGCCTGGATTTCCTTGATAGTGGCGATTGCGCTGATCTGGTGGTTGATGAAGCTGGGGCGTGGCGCCCTGTTCGAGATCCGTCTTGCCCCCGGCAAGGTAGTGGTCAAGCAGGGCAAGGTGTCACCCGCCTTTATTGAGCATGCCAAGCAGATCCTGCACCACGACACTGTGCGCGGTCGCATTGTGGGGCAGCGTGATGGCGATGGCGTGAAGCTGATCTTCTCCCGCTCCATCCCCGAACCGGTGGCCCAGCGGTTTCGCAATATCTTCCCCTATGGCGATTACCGCCAGCCAACGGCGCCACTGCCGGGGCCAAAATCCCGCAAGGGATAAGCACCGGAACCTGGTTCATCAATAGCAAACGGGCCTCCAGTGGAGGCCCGTTTTCTTATGGCACTTGGTCAAGAGAGAGCTGACAGCCCTTACTCCTTGCCGTGCAGCTCGCGCTGGGCCTTGACCGCCGCCGCCTTGACGGCGGTGCCTTCATTGCCCCAGGAGGCGCGCAGGGTGTTGACCAGCTCGGCGAGCCGCTCGTCATCCATGGTCCAGCCATAACCCGGCATGTGGTAACCCAGATGGCCGTGGGTGATCGGGGTCTCGGCGCCGTGCAGCAACACGTTGATCAGGCTCGACGGATCGCTCGCCAGCACTGTGCGGTTGTTGACCAGCGAGGGGATGACGTGGTCATTGCCCTGGCCGTTGACCCCGTGACAGGTGGAGCAGTACATGGCGTAGTCCGCCTTGCCGCTGGCACTGGCGTAGGCGCGGGCCCCTTTCTTCGCCACCGGTTCATCTTTCAGATCGGTCAGATAGGTGGCGATGCTGGCCAGATCGGCGTCGCTGAAATACTGGCTGCTGTGAGTGATCACTTCCCCCATGGGGCCCGCGACCGCTTCATGCTGGCTGCGGCCGGTTTTCAGCAGGTCGATCAGCGTCTGCTTGCTGTAACGGCTGCCGCGAATGTCGGGGGCATACCAGCCATCCAGCGCCGCCCCGCTCAGGTAGACGGGATCCGCCTCGGTCAGCGCTTTCTCCTGCATGCCAAGCCCGCGCGGGGTGTGGCAGCTGCCGCAGTGGCCGGCGCCCTGCACCAGATAGGCGCCACGGTTCCACTCTTCGCTCTTGCCAGCCACCGGGGTGAAGCGGCTGTCATCGTGGTAGATCCAGTTCCAGCCCATCAGCGGCCAGCGCATGTTGAGGGGCCAGGGGATGTCGCTTTCCTTGTTGGCGATGGCCAGCGGCTGCACCTCCTTCATCAGGTAGTGATAGAGATCTTCGAGATCTTTATCGCTCATCTTGGCGTAGGCGGTGTAGGGCATGGCCGGATAGAGGCGATGGCCATCGCGGGCCACCCCTTCACGCATCACCTTGATGAACTCCGGCAGGCTGTAGTTGCCGATGCCGTGAGTCTTGTCGGGGGTGATGTTGGTGGCAAACACGGTGCCGATGGGGGTCGGGAACCCTTTGCCGCCCGCCAGCGGTTTGCTGGTTTCGCTGGTGTGACAGGCAGCGCAATCGCCGAGCTTGGCCACGTATTCCCCCGCCGACATGGCGGGGGCTGCGTGGGCGGCAAGGGCGGGCAGGGCCAGCAGCAGGGCGCTGGCGGTCAGTGACAGGGCGCGGCTCATTGGGCACCTCCCTTGCTCATGGCTACCAGCTCGTTGACGGCGCGCCACGCTTCGTCGATGGCGGCGTGGGCGTAGG
>NZ_JBFODN010000173.1:0-5564 GCF_040908345.1 Aeromonas sp. R3-1 | reverse complement strand
GATGCGTTTGTGGGCGTTGACCACTCAGGGTTGCAGCTGTGTGGCTGCGCTGGTGGCAGGGGCGGGAGGGGTGTCGGTTTTATCCTGCTGCGGGGTTTCGCCAGTCACCGCGCTGCTGGCAGGCTGGATTGCCTGCTCTTGCGGCGCAGTGGCCGCAGAGGCGCTTTGCTGCAACTGAGTCGACACGGCAGCTGATGGTGCTGGCGCAGTTGACGCTGCGGCCGAAGGGGCCATGCTCTCACCCTCGGTGGTTGGCGTAGCAGTGAGCTCGGGGGTGACCTCGAGCGCCTCTTCGGGCAAGGGATTAACCTCTGTGGCTTCTGTCGTCACTGCGGCACTGCTGGTGGCGGTCGCGTCAGAGGGCGCTTCAAGGGCGGCTGTCATCCCGTCGGCGGCACTCACCTGCTCTGTCGTGGGCACCGCCTCCGAGGCCGATGGCGCTGGTGTTAACGGCTCCGGCGTCAGCTGTTCCGCGGTTAACTGCTCGGGGGTCAGTGACAAGGGAGCTGGCGGTTGATCCGACATTCCCGCATGGAGGGGCAGCTCGGTTTGCGCCTGCAACTGCTCGGGAGTCACCTTGCTAAGGGCGGGGTGCAGCCGACTGAACTGTTTGACCCGTGCCAGCAGGGTATCGCGCACGGTACGGACGATGGGGTCCGGCAGGCTGGCCAGCGCCACCAGTTCGGCACTCATCCCGATGTTGTTGATGGCTGTGGTCTGTCCCGGATAGAGGTTGGCGGCGATACGGCTGCGCTGGTAGTAGGGGTGTTGCTTGAGCAGCCTGTCGATCTGCTCCCCTTCGATGGGGATGAGGCGCACCTTGCAGCGGCTGATCAGATCGCCGACCGCCAGACTGGGGTGACCGGCTACCACAAAAGCGGCATCCAGCGAGCCGTCGCACAGCCCTTCCAGCGGTTCGCTGTCCGATTTGAGTTGATAGGCAGCAAACTGCCCGGGTTGCCATCCCATGGCTGCCATCAGGGCCTGGCTGGTGATCTGCTCACCGGCTCCGTTGTTGCCCGGATAGACCCGTTTCCCTTCGATATCTGCCAGGGTGGTGATGCCGCTATTGGGGGCAGCCAGCAGGGTTAACGACTCCTGATAGAGGCGAAACAGGCTGCGCAGCTCATTGTTGGCCCCCTGCCCGCTGAAGGGGCCGGTGCCGTGCAGGGCGTGGTGCAACACATCGGACTGCACCAGCGCCAGCTGTACGTCCCCCTTGTCGAGTGCCTTGAGGTTGGCCATCGAGCCACGGGTGCTCTGCACGGTGCAGCTGTCCCCATGCAGGGCATGGCCGGCATTGAGCACCCGGCAGATGGCGCCACCGGTCGGGTAGTAGACCCCGTTGAGCGGGCCCGTTCCGATAATCAGCGCCTGGCTGCCAAAGGGGAGCAGCGCAGAGAGTGCACAGAGTGGGAGCAGAAGGTGATGCAAGATCCGTAGAGACATAATTGACCGTTGACTGAGTTGACCGCTGGCTGATGACACAGCGAAAAAGGGATGGGGCTTGCCCATCCCGTTGCTGGCTGATCAGGGCTTGTTGTTGAGAATTGCCCGCTCCATCCGCGCCAGCGCGTCGGTCAGCCGTGCCCTGGTGCAGCCGAAGTTGAGCCGCACGAACTGGCCGTCGCCAAACTGGGCGCCGGGGGAGAGACCAACGCCGGCCTGCTCGAAGAAGGCGATGGGATCGGCAAGGCCAAGTGCGCTCACATCGATCCAGGCCAGATACGTCGCCTGATGACTGGCCAGCTTGACGCCGGGCCAGCGGGCCACCGCCTGCTGGATCAGGGCCAGATTGGCCGCCAGATAGTCGAGTTGCTCGGTCAGCCACTGTTCGCCACCTTCATAGGCCGCTTCGGCGGCGACAAAGCCCAGCAGGTTGACGTCGGCGCTGATGCCGCGCATCGCCTGTTGCAGCCTGAAGCGCAGACGGGCGTTGGGGATAATGGCGAAGGAGCAGCAGAGACCGGCGATATTGAAGGTCTTGCTCGGGGCCATCATCACCGCACAGCGCTCGGCTGCTTGTGCACTGATGGCGCCGTAGGGAATGTGGCGGGCGTTTTTATCCAGCAGCAGATCGCAGTGGATTTCATCGGAGCAGATCACCAGATTGTGGCGCGCGGCGATGGCATCGATGGCCAGCAGCTCGTCACGGGTGAAGATGGTGCCGCCCGGGTTGTGGGGGTTGCAGAGCAGCAGCAGATCTGCGGCGGGGGCCTGACGCTCAAGCTCAGCCAGATCCAGCACCCAACGACCCGCCTCTTCAATCATCGGCACTGTGAGCAGGGGGCGATCATTGAAGCCCGGCGCCTGCAGGAAGGGGTAATAGACCGGCTTGGGGGTGATGATACCGCGGCCATGCTGGCTCCACGCCTTGCAGGCAAGGTTGAGCCCCGGCACCACACCGGGCAGGAATACCAGCCATTCGGGCTCGATGGTCCAGCCATAGCGGGTCGCCATCCGTTCGATAATGAGTTCGATCAGGCGCGGCGAGGGGCGTGAATAGCCGAAAATGCCGTGGGCGACCCGTTTGGTCAACGCCTCAATCACGGACGGGGGAGAGACAAAGTCGGTATCGGCAACCCACATGGGCAGCACATCCTGACCCTTGTACTTGTCCCATTTCAGGCTCATGGTGCCACTGCGGTCTACTTCCTGATCAAAATCAAACATGCGAACTCCTTGTGCTGGCAGGATGGGCTTTCACTCTACGGGGTCGCGGCTTCCCTCGCAAGGCGCACACCTGTTTATGCCATCCTTGAGCCCGCTCTTGATAGTGACATAAGATAGGCGCCGAATTTTCATACGGCTGCCGCCCGTTAGCCCGTATCGTCCCTCCAATCAGTGGTAACCCTATGAGCTTGTCGATAGCGGCGGTCAAACGCCCTGACCCCGTCTCTCTTTCATTTCTTGCCGTGACCTTTATGACCGGCGTCGCGGTGGCACTGCAGGTGCCTACCTTAAGTCTGTTTCTGGCCGAAGAGGTGCAGGTGCGCCCCTTTCTGGTCGGGCTCTTCTATACCATCAATGCTGTGGTGGGCATTCTGGTCAGCCAGTGGCTGGGCCATCGCTCCGACAACAAGGGGGATCGCAAGCGACTGATCCTGCGCTGCTGTTTTGCCGGAGTGGCGCTCTCCCTGCTGTTTGCCTGGAACCGCAACTACTGGCTGCTGGCGAGTCTGGGGGTCATGCTGGCGGCGCTGGCGACCACTGCCAGTCCCCAGCTGTTTGCGCTGGCGCGGGAGTATTCTGACAGCCGCAACCAGCGGGCTGACATGTTCAGCTCGGTGATGCGGGCCCAGTTTTCGCTGGCCTGGGTCATAGGCCCGCCCATCGCCTTCGCGCTGGCCATCGGCTACGGTTTCGAGCTGATGTACCTGGCCTCGGCACTGGCCTATCTGCTCTGTGCCCTGGTGGTGTGGCGCTGGCTCCCCTCTCTGCCGCTGCCCAAGCTGGCTGAAGAGAGCGAGCGGGTCAGCAGCTGGCGGGATCCGGCGGTGCGGGCGCTCTTTATCGCCTCCACCCTGATGTGGACCTGCAACAGCATGTACCTCATCAATATGCCGCTCTACATCACCCGGGAACTGGGGATGGATGAGAAGCTTGCCGGTATCCTGATGGGTACGGCGGCGGCGCTGGAGATCCCCTTCATGCTGCTGGCGGGTTACTACACGGCCCGTTTTGGCAAGCGCCCCATGATGTTGCTGGCGGTGCTGGCTGGTGCGGCATTTTACACCGGTCTGGTGACCCTCACCGACCAATACGCCCTGATCGCCTTGCAGCTGTTCAATGCCATCTTCATCGGTATCGTGGCGGGGATCGGCATGTCTTACTTTCAGGATCTGATGCCGGGGAGAGCCGGGGTGGCGACTACCCTGTTTGCCAACAGCATCCGCACCGGCTCCATCATGGCGGGGGCCATCGCCGGTGTGGTGGCGGAGGTGTGGAGTTTCCACGGGGTCTTTATGGTGGCGCTGGGATTGGCACTGGTGGCACTGGCTGCCAGCTGGCGGGTGCCCAACGTCTGACGGGGGATCTGGCTGTTATTTACCGTGCTGGGGCTGGGTGTGCGGGAGCGGCGATGACTCGCCCTGATACTCGTTACGCAAGCAGCGCAGCAGCAGCTCGGTCGCGGGGCCGAGAGATTCGGGGGAGAGGGTCAGCAGGTAGGTATAGAGGTGGCGCTCGTTGCCGCTCTCCAGATCCAGCTGTATGAGTGACCCTTCCGCCAGCTCCCGCTCTACCAGATGGCGCGGCAGCCAGGCATAGCCGAGGCCGAGGCGCAGCATGGCGAGCACTTCGTGGTAGTGGGTCGCCTTCCAGCCGGTATCATCCGCATCGTTCCAGTCCACCGAGCGGTGAATGGGGGGATGGAGGCTGATCTGGTTGTGGCTGGTCAGCACGTCGCTGCGGATGGGCCCCTCCTCCTGTGCCAGCGGATGGCTGGCGGCGCAGAGGGGCAGCAGGCATACCTCGTCCAGCAGCAGGCCGGTGCGATCGCCGGGCAGGTGCTCGGAGAGCATCAGATCCCCCGGTTGCAGGGCGTTGAAGTGGCAGTGAATACGTTCGTGCAGGTTGACCCGGCAACCCCGGCTGCGGGGATAGAAGCTGGCCAGCGCCCGATAGAGGCGATCCCTTGGCTGCAGCGCCGAAACATAGAGGTTGATCTGCGGCTCCCACTGCCGCTCCAGGTTGTTGGCCAGATTTTCCAGCTCCTCCACCTGCTGGCTCAACTGACGGGCCCGCTTGAGGAAGATCTCGCCCGCCGGCGTCAGCACCGCCTTGCGGCCGCGCACCTCCAGCAAGGGCACCCCCAGACTCTGCTGCAACTTCGCAACCGCATGATTGAGGGAGGACTGGCTCTTGTTCAGCGCCTCGGCCGCCTGGGCGTAGCCGCCGCAGTCGACCACCGCCTGAAAGATCCGCCATTGCTCAAACGTGCTCTTGGGACGAAACATAGTTCAACCTGATTGGAGATAGGATGGTCAGTGGTTCGAACAGGGAGCCTGTGCCCCCTATTCAATTTAACCCTTGCCGCACAACACTCTGGGTATTTTATTGATTTATTTGGGCTGATACGCCTGTTTATTTTGGCTGAGCCACAAAGGTCTGGCCGGTTTTGCCGCGGCTGTCCGACCCCATCAGGTAGAGGTAGAGCGGCATCAGGTCGGCCGGGGTCTTGAGGTTCATGGGATCTTCCGCCGGGAAGGCGCTGGCGCGCATCTTGGTACGGGTACCGCCCGGATTGAGGGTGTTGACCCGCACACCTGTGTTCTCAAGCTCGTCGGCCAGCACTTCCATCATCCCCTCGATGGCAAATTTGGAGATGGCATAGGTGCCCCAGTAGGCGCGCCCCTTGCGTCCCACGCTGGAGGAGGTATAGACGATGGAGGCATCGCCCTGCGCCTTGGCAGTCTGGCGCAGCAGCGGCAGCAGCGCCTGGGTCAGCAGGAATTCCGATTTGACGTTGACTTGCATCACCTCGTCCCACTCCTTCTCCTGAATGTGTTCAAACGGAGAGAGGGTGCCGAGCAGACCGGCATTGAACAGCACGCCATCGAGGC
>NZ_JBFODN010000172.1:0-2002 GCF_040908345.1 Aeromonas sp. R3-1 | reverse complement strand
AATGACGGGAGATGACCCCGAATAAAAAACGGCTGCCTTCGGGCAGCCGTTTTGCTTTTCAGCGTTCTTTAAAGCTTGAAGTGTCCCATCTCCTGGCGCAGTACCCGTGACAGCTGCTTGAGCTTGGCCGCCTCTTGGGACACATGGCGGGCGGCATCCCCCGATTGTTCGGAGAGGGAGGTGATGTTGCCGACGGTAGAGACCACTTCGTTGGCGGCGGTGGATTGCTCGCGCAGGGTGTGGCTGATCTCCCCCATCAGGCCGGTGAGGTTGGAGGCGTGGCTCTGGATGCTGGCGATCGCCTCGCCGGTCTGGTTGGCCAGCGTGACCCCACGGGAGACGTTGTTGACCGTGTTCTCCATGCTGCGGATGGAGGCATCGGCCCCGCTCTGGATCTTGCTGATCATCCCGGTGATCTGCTGGGTTGAGGCCGCCGAGCGGCTGGCCAGATTGCGCACCTCGTCGGCCACCACCGCAAAGCCGCGACCCTGTTCACCGGCCCGCGCCGCCTCGATGGCCGCGTTGAGGGCCAGCAGGTTGGTCTGATCGGCGATGCCGCGGATCACCCCGATGATCTCCGAAATCTGCTGGGTATGGCCGTTGAGCTCGGAGATGGTGCTGGCTGCATCCCCCACAGTGGTGGAGATATTCTCGATGCTGCCAAGCGTCTCTTTAATGACCCCCGAACCCTCCTCAAGGGTATTGGCGGAGACCTTGCTCAGCTCGTCGGCATGGGTGGCATTGTCGGAGAGGTGACTGATGCTCACCACCAGCTCCTCGATGGCGGCTGCCATGGTCTGGGTGCTGGTTTGCTGATCGGTGGCAAACTGTGCGGTCTGCTCGGCGATCTGGGCGATGCTGTCGGCAGAGTGGGACAGCTCCTCGGTGGAGTGAGAGACCTTGGCGATGATCCCCTTGAGGGTGGTCTGCATGCCGCCGAGCAGGCCGATCAGGCTCTCTTTCGATCCTGGCGGCACCTTGATGGGGCGCGAGAAGTCCCCTTCCGCCATCATATGAAGATCGGTCTTGAGCTGTTCGACCGAGGTGCCCACCAGATCGAGCAGGGAGCGATAGGTGCGCCAGAGGAAGAACATCAACACCAGACCGAGGGCGATAAAGAGATAGCGCAGCATGTCGGTATTGGCGATGGCGCTCTCGACTGCCTCATGGTTGCGCTGCTCCATCATCACGTAGAAGTCATCGATGGGGGACATGATGCGCCCCTTGTTCTGGTGATAGGCCTTGTCATGCATCATGGCGATGGCTTTTTGCTGGTTGGCAACCGGATCGCCATCGCTCTGCTGCACCAGCTTGAAGGCGGCGACCTCGGTGTTGACCAGGGCATCCGAGTTGTTTTTGGCCTCGTTCAGTTTGGCGAGTTCGCCGTCGGTGAAACCGGCATCCTTCATCAGGTCGATCAGGCCACGGCGAACATTGCTGTCGGGGCGGGGATTCTGGCCGTTGGCGGCGACAAAGTCCCAGTAGATACGGTTGTAGCCTTCCGGCCTGGGTTGCTCGCCGTTGCGAATGGCCAGGATCCGCATGTACTGCTGCTCGTAGGCTGGATCCTTGGTGATGACGTAGGTGCGCCCGAGTCGGGTCAGATCATCGGAGGATTGGCGCAGCTCATCGGCCAGTAGGTAAGAGACATATTGTTGTCGATAACTCTCTTCCAGTTGTTTACCCGCCCAGCTGTAGGCGAAAAACACCAGTGACAGCAGGGTCAGGGTGATGACGGATAGCAGCAGGTTGAGCTGAAAGGCGGGCTTGTTCTGTTCCATGGTATGGGCGTCCTTTCCCTATGGCTGAGTGTCGTATGGAGCATCGCCAAGTCAATGGCTGGCAAGGCTTTTTGCTCTGAGAGTATAGGAAGGGAAACTCACTGATGAAGGCCGTGGGGACAAATTAAGGCTATGTCCCAATTACGTGTTGCATAGGGCGCCCCAGCGCCTCATGCAAACATGCTTTGATATTTACGCCTTTTCCGTAACGCTCCAGCATC
>NZ_JBFODN010000171.1:0-3737 GCF_040908345.1 Aeromonas sp. R3-1 | reverse complement strand
GCGCTTTTTTTACATAAATATCAATGATTGGTATGTGACTTCTTTCAGTAAGGGCAGAAGTCATAGCAAGTTAGAAATTTAAATGTAACCATATTTTTTTGAGTTACATGTAGAAAGATTGGTTTTACTTCATATAAATCATATGCTTATGATTGTTGTTGCTGTTGTGAATCCTATGTGGTAGGGTTCTAAAATGAAATTTAAACTAAAAAATCTGGAGTTGAGTTATGGCTAAGCCTAGAGTCGAAAGAGCTCCTGAGTTTGATATCACAAAAGTATCAATCTCTGATATTGCAGAATTCATTACTCAATACAATGCCACTGATGAAAAAGGAAG
Source organism: Aeromonas sp. R3-1 (assembly GCF_040908345.1). Lineage (NCBI taxonomy): Bacteria > Pseudomonadati > Pseudomonadota > Gammaproteobacteria > Aeromonadales > Aeromonadaceae > Aeromonas > Aeromonas sp. R3-1. The sequence goes on along the minus strand of NZ_JBFODN010000171.1, from coordinate 3,400 downwards.
ATACCTTCACTGGGATCAACTGAAATGGAGAGTGCCAACTAAAGATGCAGAAAAAATATGGTTGGCGATAAAATTTAAAAGAAGTTTTCAAAGTAAGTTTATTAATTTAACTGATGAGAAGGGACGTCGCTTCCATTACAACATTCCTCACTCAATGGAAGCAAAACTCCATGAAATTGTTAAAGTTGCTGGTGGTAATGTAGGCGCTACCGCAGATGGTGTAGCTTCCGACAGTATTCAAAAAAAATTTCTAGTGTCGTCTCTTATTATGGAAGAAGCAATAACAAGTGCTCAACTTGAAGGTGCCTCAACCACAAGAGAAGTAGCAAAAAAAATGCTTGAAGAGGAGCGGGAGCCTGTAGATGAAGATGAGAGGATGATTATAAATAATTATCTTCTTTTAAAGTACGCAGAAAAAATAGCTCATGAAAATTTAACTATAGACCTAATTTTGAATTTCCATAGAATTGCAACTCTCAACACTACCGAAAACAATGTGATTCCTGGTGTGTTTAGAGAGGATGATGATATATATGTTGAGGATGACCGTGGTGAAATTGCTCACCAACCACCTTCATTCGTTCATATAAAAGATAGATTGCTCAAGCTTTGTGAGTTTGCTAATGAAGAGCATAACGGTAAAAGTGGACAAGAGTTCATTCCTCCAGTAATAAAGGCAATTATATTGCATTTTATGATCGGGTATGAACACCCGTTTAGAGATGGAAATGGTAGAACTGCTAGAGCGTTATTTTATTGGTATATGCTTAAGAATGACTATAACTTATTTAAATATATATCAATTAGTAAATTATTGAGAGAAGACCCTAAGGGGTACGGTCTTTCATATATGTACACAGAAAAAGATGATAGTGATCTAACCTATTTTATAGATTTTCAACTAGATATAATATTGCAAGCGTTTGAGGAACTGAAAAAGTATCTCAAGCAAAAAACAGATGACTTTTATCAAGTGGTTGCGTTACTTGAACATTCTAGTATCAATGACAAGCTGAATTTTATACAAAAGGATCTCCTTAAAAAGGGGATGAAGAATCCAGGAAGTATATTCACAGCTAAAGGGGTCGCAAACACCTATAGTGTTACAGAAAATACAGCCAGGACGCATTTAAATAACTTGGTAGATATGAAGTTGTTATTGCCTACTAAGGATGGAAGAACAGTCCTCTACATTGTCCCATCCGATTTGAAAGAAAGGATAAAGGTATAGATTTAATGGGGGAGAATTCTAGTTATCACCAGACACCGGCCTAAGCCGGTGTCCTTTTATTATTTAACGCAACACTTACACCTGCGGCGGGGTACTTTCCGCATTGGACATCACCGCATCAATTTGCACCAGGGCACCGGTGGGCAGTTCGATTACCCCGATTACGGTGCGGGCAGGCAGATAGCCCGGGAAATATTTGGTGTAGACGGCGTTGACCGCATCCAGATCCGCGATATTGGCGAGCTGGATATTGACCTTGACGATATCGTCCATCACATGGCCAATGCTCTCCACAATTGCCTTGATATTGCTCAGGCACTGGGCGGTCTGCTCCTTGATGCAGCCTGCCAGGATCTTGCCAGTGTCGGGGTCAATCGGCAGTTGCGCAGAGAGATGGTTGTAGTGGGAGAAGGCGACGGTCTGGCAATGGAGCGGGCTGCGCGGTGCCTTGTCGGTATTGCGGGCACGGATCACCAGATTGTGTCTGTCTTCCACCAGTTGTGGCGGGGTGCCATCACCGTGGGAGATGACCGCATCCATCTGCACCCGCGCCCCCATGGGCAGGGCGGCGGCACTGACCACAGAGCGGGCAGGCAGATAGGCCACCGCGCGGGCGATGGCGGAGTCGGGGAAGAAGGTGGTGTAGACCTCGTTGACGGCTTCCAGATCGGCCAGATCGGTCAGATAGACGGTAACCTTGACGATATCGTCAAACGGCACGTCGATGCTCTCCAGCACCGCCTTGATATTGCGCAGGCACTGGCCCGCCTGCTCCTTGATGCCACCGGCAACCAGCTGGCCCGAGGCGGCCTCGACCGGCAGCTGGGCGCCGATATTGTTGTAGTGGGAGAAGGCCACGGTATGGGTGGAGAGCGGATTGTGCGGCGCCTTGTCACTGTTGCGGGCCAGTTTAACCAGCGGGCAAGGATCTTGCGGGAAGGTACCTTCGCCGTTGGAGATGATGGCATCGATCTGCACCAGCGCGCCCAGCGGCAGGGCGGCGACGGCGAGGGTGGTGCGGGTCGGCAGATAGCCCGGGAAGAATTCGCGATAGACGGCGTTGACCGCCTCCAGATCCGCCATCTCTTTCAGGAAGATGGTCGCTTTGACCATATCGTCCATCACATGGCCGATGCTCTCGATGATTGCCTTGAGGTTGCTCAGGCACTGTCTTGCCTGCGCGGTGACATCGCCGCTCACCATCTTGCCGGTGGCGGGATCGACCGGCAGCTGGGCGGAGATATTGTTGTAATGAGAAAACGCCACCGTTTGGGTGCAGGGGCCCAGATCCTGGGGTGCATGGGGGGTATTTCTTGCCGACTTGATGATGGTGCCACTCATAGATATGCCTCTTTTTAATATTTGTTGTTCATTCAGGTACAGGTTTACCCCATCTTGTTGTGTGCCACGGCCATTGCGCCAGCGGCGGCATCCCCGGTTATTATTTGTGATCCACTCAATTACTGAGAGGAATAAGGGATAAGAGGACAGGGTAGATATTTCAGACGCTGCGATTCTATGAGTGGCTATCAGGGGTTGCAAACCGCTGATTGCATTTCTATGAGATGGCTCAATGGGTGCAAATTTAATCATATTGCTATTCAATTCACCCGAAATCGCAGCCAATTCGTATGCAAATGGTGCCGAACCGGCGGACAGCCTTGCCCTGACTGGGTTTGCTCTCCCCCTCTTCGGGATATTGGCGTGTGAATAAAGGGTTAATATTATGCGCCGATGTGCAAATAATGCATATTATGGTGCATGGATATCTGTTTTCAGCTCTTTTAAGGGGCTATGAAAATTCCCGTGAATATGCATATCCACCTTATTAAAGATACCTCTGGAATATAATTCACGGCTTTTGCATTCCTCTCTGTTAATGATTATTCCGGCATACTCGGTGACGCCTTGCTGGCAGCCGGGATCTGTTATTAGCGCCATAAAAATCTATGCCATGAATTTGCACGGCGGATCTGCTCCTGCTGCACAGGAGTGGGGAGCATGGCGTTGGCGTTGGCGTTGGCGTTGGCGTGACGGTGTGCGGGAGCTGTGGTGCTGGATGAGAGGTGGCGTTGGATGAGGGGCTGTGGTGGAAATCCGCTTCTCTTCACTCCTGTTGCATCACCCGATGGGTGGGGTTGCCCCCCGTCGTCGCTTTTTCCACTTTTT
>NZ_JBFODN010000170.1:0-3211 GCF_040908345.1 Aeromonas sp. R3-1 | reverse complement strand
CTACAACTGGCGGCGTCCACATCACCACAATGACGGGATACCGCCAGCAAAAGCCGAAGAACGGCCTAACCAAGTGTCCGGATTTAGTTGACCACAACAAGAGAGGCGCCGCCTTAAAGGGGAATGGCCAGAAGGAATAATCTGGAAATATGGTCCTGATGGTCAGGTTCGCTACAGCATCGAGGAGTACGACAAGTGGGTAGAGTCAGCACAATAGAAAACCACGCCTCGCTGATAGCGGGGCTTACCGGGGTCGGCATGGCAACAAGATTCGGATCTGCTTCAGCTACAAGGGGCGCCGGTGCAGAGAGACATTGGATGTCCCCATCACGAAGGTAAACGTCAAATTCGCAGCGAACAAACTCGCTGCCATCAAACATGAAATCGCCCTTGGCAGCTTTGACTATGCAAAACACTTCCCCAACTCCAAGGATTTGGCCCGCCTAGGGGTGCGAACAACCACCAGAATGACACTGGCTGAGGCCGCAGTCGCCTTTGTTGAGAGCGCAGGGCAACGATAGGCATATCGACAAAGCGCTCATATAGCAGCGCGTTCAAAAGGATGACCGAGTTTCTCGGACGCGATATGCCAATAGCTGACATGCTGCCAATGCATATTGAAAGACTGCGCAACCAGCTGCTCATCGATTGCCGGCCAAGAACAGTAAGAACCTATCTTGGCCATATCGGAAACCTGCTGAAATGGGCTGCGCGAAATGAGCTTGTTGAACGGGCATTCGACGTGCGTGTGGCAGTTGCCAGACTGACCACCGAGAAGATCGCGGATCCTTTCGAGCATTGGGAGTTCCAAAGGTTGCTCGATGTAACAACCAACCAGCAGTTTAAGAACATATTGCTGGTTCTCGCCTACACAGGGATCCGCCCGGGTGAGCTGAGAGCTCTGAGCTGGGGCGACATCGATTTTGAAAATAAGCCCCTGCATGTTCGCAGAAACCTCACTCAGCAAAAGATGCAGTTCAAGCTCCCGAAGACAAACAAGACAAGAACAGTTCACCTTTGCCCCCGGCCCTAAGCGCTCTGCAGGATCAATTCAAGATAACTGGGGCACTTTTGGACGCAGAGATTGACATGCACCTACCAGGTGGCATGATCGTGCGCCAAACATTGCGCCCCGTATTCCGACCAACCAAAGTTGTGCCGGACAGGCCGCCTTTTTACTCTGGTGTCTTCCTGGTGGCCCCATGGCAGGCAGCAATCAAGAAATCTGGGGTTCGTTATCGCAGGGCCTATCAACTGAGGCATACCTATGCCAGTTGGAACATCACTGCTCACGGAAACCTTGCGTTCATAGCTGAACAGATGGGTCACAACTCTGCAAAAATGTTGCAAGAGGTCTATGGAAAATGGATTGAGTCGGCCAGTCAAAGTGAGGTCGATTCTATCTGGAGTTCGATGCAAAAAATGGGCATTTGCCCCAATAGCGCCCCAGAGTTTTCAACCAGTGCAGCAATGCGCTGATAATTAAGGAATTTATTAACACACTATGCTTAGTAGCAACAACATCACCATGCAGTTCGGCGCCAAGCCGCTGTTTGAGAACATCAACGTCAAGTTTGGCGGCGGCAACCGCTATGGCCTTATCGGCGCCAACGGCTGTGGCAAGTCCACCTTTATGAAGATCCTCGGCGGTGATCTGGAGCCCACTGGCGGTAATGTGAGCCTGGACGTCAACGAGCGCATCGGTAAGCTGCGTCAGGATCAGTTCGCCTACGAAGATATGCGCGTACTGGACGTGGTCATGATGGGTCACACCGAGCTGTGGGCGGCCATCGCCGAGCGCGATGCCATCTACGCCAACCTCGAAGCGACCGACGACGACTACATGAAGGCCGCCGAGCTGGAAGGTCTGGTCGCCGAGTATGACGGCTATACCGCCGAGTCCCGCGCAGGTGAACTGCTGCTGGGTGCCGGTATTCCCATCGAGCAGCACAACGGCCCGATGAGCGAAGTGGCCCCGGGCTGGAAACTGCGGGTGCTGCTGGCACAGGCGCTGTTCTCCAACCCCGACATCCTGTTGCTGGACGAACCGACCAACAACCTGGATATCAACACCATTCGCTGGCTGGAGCAGGTGCTCAACGAACGTGAAAGCACCATGATCATCATCTCTCACGACCGTCACTTCCTGAACTCCGTCTGTACCCATATGGCGGATCTGGACTACGGCGAGCTGCGCGTCTACCCGGGCAACTACGATGACTACATGCTGGCCGCCACTCAGGCGCGCGAGCGTCTGCTGGCCGACAACGCCAAGAAGAAGGCCCAGATCGCCGATCTGCAATCCTTCGTCTCCCGTTTCAGTGCCAACGCATCCAAGTCCAGCCAGGCGACCTCCCGCCTCAAGCAGATCGACAAGATCAAGATTGAGGAAGTAAAGGTATCCAGCCGTCAGAACCCCTTCATCCGCTTCGAGCAGGAGAAGAAGCTCTACCGCAACATTCTGGAGATCGAAGGCCTGTCCAAAGGTTATGGTGAGGCGCCCCTGTTCAAGGGCCTCAACATGATGCTGGAAGTGGGTGAGAAGGTCGCCATTCTGGGTACCAACGGTATCGGTAAATCGACCCTGATCAAGACGCTGGTCGGGGATCTGGCACCGGATACCGGTACCATCAAGTGGTCCGAGAACGCCCAGATCGGTTACTACGCCCAGGATCACGCCGAAGATTTCGACACTGACCTCAACGTGTTCGACTGGATGGCCCAGTGGAAACAGGATAACGAAGACGAGCAGGCTGTACGCTCCGTACTGGGTCGTCTGCTCTTCTCCCAGGACGACATCAAGAAGCCGGTCAAGGTGCTCTCTGGTGGTGAACAGGGCCGCATGCTGTTCGGCAAGCTGATGATGCAGCGCCCCAACATCCTGATCATGGATGAGCCGACCAACCACCTTGACATGGAATCTATCGAATCCTTGAACCTGGCACTCGAGATGTACAAGGGCACCCTGATCTTCGTCTCCCACGACCGCGAATTCGTCTCCTCTCTGGCGACCCGCATTCTGGAGCTGAGCGAAGATGGAATCCGCGACTTCGGCGGCACCTACGAGGATTACCTGCGCACCCAGGGCGTGGTGTAACCCCGCTCCTGCACAAGTGCGCAATGCAAAACCGGCACTCAGGTGCCGGTTTTTTTATATCCCGTATTTAGACGACTGAGATGGCATATAGCAGTGGTGTGACTACACGCCACA
>NZ_JBFODN010000017.1:0-1897 GCF_040908345.1 Aeromonas sp. R3-1 | reverse complement strand
GCTTGAATATGCCGTTACTTGTTATAAACCCGTGTTTTGAACCAATAGAAGATGCGGGATTGCGCCGCATCGGGAGCTGTGATGTCTGCAACATGTGATGCCAAGGCCGTGCCTGCCATCGGCTTTTTTGAACGTTATCTGACCGCCTGGGTCGCCCTCTGCATTCTGGTGGGGATTGGGCTTGGGCAGGGGTTGCCGGATCTCTTCAAGGCGATCGGTGCCATGGAGGTGGCCAAGGTCAACCTGCCGGTGGGGCTGCTGATCTGGGTGATGATCATCCCCATGCTGCTCAAGATCGATTTTGGCGCCCTGCATCAGGTGAAGGGGCACATGAAGGGCATTGGGGTCACCCTCTTTATCAACTGGCTGGTCAAACCCTTCTCCATGGCCTTCCTCGGCTGGCTCTTTATCCGCGTGCTGTTTGCCGACTGGCTGCCGGCTGATCAGCTCGACAGTTACGTAGCGGGGCTGATCCTGCTGGCGGCGGCCCCCTGCACCGCCATGGTGTTTGTCTGGAGTCGCCTCACCAACGGCGATCCCTACTTCACCCTGTCGCAGGTGGCGGTGAACGACCTCATCATGGTGTTTGCCTTCGCCCCTCTGGTGGCGCTGCTGCTCGGGGTCTCCAGCATAGTTGTGCCATGGGATACCCTGCTCACTTCTGTGGTGCTCTATATCGTCATCCCGGTGATCATCGCCCAGCTGCTGCGCAAGGCTTTGCTGAAAAAGGGAGAAGCCCATTTTGACGGCGTCATGACCCGCATCCAGCCCTGGTCGGTGGCGGCCCTGCTGCTCACTCTGGTGCTGCTGTTCGCCTTTCAGGGCAACGCCATCATCGAGCAGCCGCTGGTTATCGCCCTGTTGGCGGTGCCCATCCTGATCCAGGTGCTGTTCAACTCGGGATTGGCTTACTGGCTCAACCGCAAGGTGGGGGAGAAGCACTCGGTCGCCTGTCCTTCCGCCCTGATCGGCGCCTCCAACTTCTTCGAGCTGGCGGTGGCCGCCGCCATCAGCCTGTTCGGCTTTCACTCCGGCGCGGCGCTCGCCACCGTGGTCGGCGTGCTGATCGAGGTGCCGGTCATGTTGCTGGTGGTGCGGGTGGTTAACGCCAGCAAACCCTGGTACGAAGCGGGGCTAAGCCGCTAACTGACAGCCGTTAACAGCTGGCCGCGAACTGATGCTATCCATTTTCTATTCACTTGATTAATGAGAGACACGCAAATGAGTGCAATCACCATCTATCACAACCCGGAATGTGGTACCTCCCGCAACACCCTGGAGCTGATCCGCAACAGCGGCGTCGAGCCCACTGTCATCCACTATCTGGAGACGCCCCCCTCCCGTGACCAGCTGGTGGCGCTGATCGCTGCCATGGCCATGCCGGTGCGCGATCTGCTGCGCAAGAACGTGCCCCCCTACGAGGCGCTCGGGCTGGCGGAAGATCGCTTCAGCGATGAATCGCTTATCGATGCCATGCTGGCCCACCCCATCCTCATCAACCGCCCCATCGTGGTCACGCCGCTTGGCACCAAACTGTGCCGTCCGTCAGAAGTGGTGCTCGATATTCTGCCCGATCAGCAAAAAGGGGCCTTCGCCAAGGAGGATGGCGAGCAGGTGGTGGATGCGAGCGGCAAGCGCCTCAAGTAATCATCTGAACGCTCAAGTACGGATTGAAACAGGGCCAGCTTCACGCTGGCCCTGTTTCGTTGTGTGAACAAGTTGAAAAAGTTACTCCGGCCAATCGTTTTACCGCTTTTTCTGTGACGATGATCACTGTACCATCGCCGCCCGACCTGCCACCCGGCCGCATCTCCCCCTGCGACGGCGCTGGCGTCACCCGATACATGCTGTCACCCGGAACGTGAATGACCCCAGGATGGGACCCGCCACTAACCTG
>NZ_JBFODN010000169.1:0-47749 GCF_040908345.1 Aeromonas sp. R3-1 | reverse complement strand
AATTCACTTTTTGTTAGTGTTTTAATCTGAGTTCATTGTGGTTTATCGGGATTTAATTCTCAAAAAGCGAGACTGAAACATATCACTGCCATTGCGGGGTTTAGCCAGCGAGATTGGGAATGGAATCTGGATCGCAGAATGAAACAAAACTGATATTGGTGGTTTTTGTGAAATATAAAACCAAAATTTGATCTACTGTCATTTTTTTATTTTGGCTAATCAGGTGTTTTCAGAATTACGTGAAAAATCGTACCATTTCTCGCCGACCGATTGTGATGTTTCACTATCATTTTGCCGCTTTGCCAGCGTATCACGCTGTTCAAGAGCGCCTTGACCAGCGGATCACACCGGCCATCACCCGGGGCAACTTCCCTGAAAAAGCAGGTGGCCATCGGGCCGCCTGCTTGTCTGGTGTGATGATATCGCTATCCGTTTAGTGGGCCAGAATGTTGCCCCAGGCGAGATCCGGATCTCCCATCACGATAAAGTCAGGGTTCTCCAGCGATTCGGTTTCGTTGTAACTGAGTGGCTGCAACGCCAGGCTGAGGATGCGGCCACCGGCTGCCTCGACGATGCACTGGGCGGCGGCGGTGTCCCACTCGCCGGTGGGGCCGAGCCGCACGTAGCAATCGGCCGCACCTTCCGCCACCAGACAGGATTTGAGGGAGCTGGAACCAAGCGGGATCAGCTCGTAGTTGATGGCCGGGTTGAGACGGCGGGTGAGGTTTTCCAGCTTCTGGCGGCGGCTGATGGCGACCACCAGCGAGTCGGGCTGGTCATGCTCATGATGCATGGCGCTGATGGGCAGTACCTCGCCATTCACCTCCTTGAAGGCGCCGTAGCCGCGCACCGCCCAGTAGAGCACGTTGGACTCGGGGGCGTAGATGACCCCGAGCACCGGCACATTGTCCCGCACCAGGGCGATCAGGGTGGCGAAGTCGCCGCTGCCCGCGATAAATTCGCCAGTGCCATCGAGAGGATCCACCAGCCAGTACTGCCGCCAGTTGGATCGCTGGCTGAAGGGGATGTCGGCCGCCTCTTCGGTCAGCACCGGCACATGGGGGGTGAGCGCCGACAGCGCCTGTTTGAGGTAGGCATCGGCAGCAAGATCGGCACTGGTGACCGGGGTCGCATCCTCCTTCAGCTGACGCTCGAACTGACCGCCATGATAGATGTCGTGAAGGATCCTTCCGGCTTCGCGGGCAATCTCCTTGACCCCCGGCACCCAGGCCAACAACTCCTGCATCTCGTTATCCTCTGTCTGTTAACTGCCCGTCTGCGGGCTACTCTGCCTGCTCCGCCAGCCACTTTTGGGCCAGGAGCAGGGCACTGATGCTGCGCGACTCGGTGAAGTCGGGCCGCGCCAGCAATTCGTCGATCCGGTTCAGTGGCCAGGGGATCACCTCGAGCGGTTCGGGTTCATCGCCGATCCGCTGCTCGGGGAAGAGATCCCGTGCCAGTAAAATGTCCATCCGACTGGAGAAGTAACCGGGGGCCAGCGACACCTGCTTGAGCAGGGTCAGGCTGTTGGCGCCAAAGCCCGCTTCCTCCATCAGCTCCCGGTTGCCCGCCTCGAAGGCATCTTCACCGGGGTCGATCAGCCCCTTGGGAAAGCCCAGCTCGTAGGAGTGGGTGCCCGCGGCATATTCGCGCACCAGCAGCAGGGTGTGGGCATCGAACAGTGGTACAACCATGACGGCGCCCCGGTTGCCACCGCGCATCCGCTCGTAGACCCGCTCTTCGCCGTTGGAGAATTTGAGGTGGAGGGACTCCACTCTGAACAGCCGACTCTCGGCCACGATCTCGGCCTTGAGGATCTCCGGCTTGCTCTTGGGGTGATCCAGTTGGTCGGCTGAGATGTGCTCGGGTTTGCTCTTGTGGGGGGCGCTCATCGGACGCTGGCTGCTCGTTAAAAAATCGTGCTTCAAGAGTAAACGACTCTCACACCGAACACCACGGGCCAGGGAGGGCAAAGGGGGAGGAAAAATCCGTTATACTGCCGCCCCGTTTTCCGAGATCCGCGATCAAGAGGCCCTATGCCACACTCCTGCTCCACCACCTTGCCCTGGCACCAGATAGATACCGTCTTGCTCGATATGGATGGCACCCTGATCGATCTGCATTTTGACAACCACCTCTGGCAGCAGCTGGTGCCGGAGCGTTACGCCGAGCGGCTCGGGCTGCCGCTGGATGAAGCCAAAGCGCAGATCGACGTCCACTATCACGCCGTCAACGGCACCCTCAACTGGTACTGCGTGGATTACTGGAGCGAGACCCTGGGGCTCGACATTCGTGCCCTCAAGCAGGAGCTACTGGCGAAGATCCAGTGGCGACCCCATGCCATCCCCTTTCTGGCCGAGTTGCGTGCCGCGGGCAAGCAGCTGGTGCTTTTCACCAACGCCCACCCTGCCAGTCTGTCGGTGAAGGATGCGCAACTCGGTCTTGCCGACCATCTGGATCTGATGGTGAGTACCCACGAGCTGGGCTGGTCGAAGGAGAGCCAGCACTGCTGGCAGGCGCTGGCCGAGCGGCTGGCGTTCGATCCGGCCCGCACCCTGTTTGTGGATGACAGCGAGCGGATCCTGCGGGCTGCCGCCGACTATGGCATCGGCTACCAGCTGGCGATCCAGAATCCGGATAGCTGCAAGCCGGAGCAGAGCATCACCGCTTTTCCGGCGATCCGCGATTATGCGGAGTTGCTGCCGCTGGCAATCTGAATTTGCTGAAACGAGAGAGTGCTGCATCATGCAGCCCTCTTTCTTTGATTTGAATTTTGGTTATCTGACGCCTGATGGCGAAAAATCACAGCTCCCGAAACGGGCGCCGTTTCTCTTCCTCGATGACGATCGCCTCCAGATTGGCGATCCGCTCCTGTAGCTCTCTTATGATCATATCCTGCTTGCCGAGGCGATCGGTGATGCGGGCATCCCCCATCTGGTAGCGAGCCCGTTTGCCGAGATATCCGAACAATACGCTGATAAATACGATCAGGACTATGCCTGTCCACATGGTCATGTCACGACTCCTTGTCGTCTATAGACGGCGAAAACGCTGATGAGGTCTGCTCTGTTTTCGCACAGCCGTCGGGCGGCCGCAATGGGGCCCATTGTCCCTTTGTGACGCAGACAGCTATTGCTGCCAGAGTGGCCGACCGACCCAGAGCGCCCACAGGGTGAGGTGTAGCAGCACGATAAACCAGAAGACCAGCCGGTAGCTGCGCTTCTGGGTCTTGTGGCGCAGCCACTGGCGGGCAACCAGCGCCCCCGGCCAACCACCGCACAGCTCCAGCAGATGCAAACGGGATTCGGGAATGCGCCACTCACCCCGTACCGCCTGCCGCTTGTCCCAGGCGTAGGCGGCCACCGTGAGCAGGCTCATGGTGAGCAACACGGCCAGCGGCCACCACTGCTGCTCGCCGAGGCCGAGCCAGAGGGCGGCGCCCAGTGGCAGCAGTGCCAGCGCCATCATTGGGCCAGCTCCCAGCAGCGCTCCTCATCCTGCTTGAGGGTGCGGATCACCCTGGCCGGATTGCCCACCGCCACCGAATCGGCCGGGATGTCGCGGGTGACCACGGCGCCCGCGCCAATGATGGAGCGCGGCCCTATGGTGACGCCGGGGCAGATGATGGCGCCACCGCCGATCCAGCAGTCATCGCCGATCCGTACCGGCTTGTTGTAGGCGGTCCAGTTGCGTCGTTCCAGATAGTTCATGGTGTGGGTGGCGGTGTAGATCTGCACGTTGGGGGCCAGCAGCACATGGCTGCCGATATGCACTTCACCCAGATCGAGAATGGTGACGTTGAAGTTGAAGAAGGTCTTCTCGCCGATGTAGATGTTGCGGCCAAACTCGCAGGTAAACGGCGTGCTGATCCAGCAGGAGTCGGGGCAGTGGCCGAACAGCTCGCGGCAAATCTGCTGGCGCAGAGGGCCATCGCCTGCAGGTGAACCATTAAGCTGGGCCAGCAGCGCCTGACCGCGGATCCGGTCGTTCGCTATCTCCTCGCTCTGGCCATCCAGCGCCCCGCCTGCCAGTACCTTGTCCCAGTCGCTCGCCATTGCTACCTCCTCATGCTGCAAGAGGGGGCAGTATACGTGACAAGCGCGAGAGGCGTCAGTCTGTCACTTCTGGCAGGTGATCCCCGTCATCCTGCTGGCCAGACGAGGGGCAGGATCAACAGGGCCGAGACGAAGTAGGGGAGCAGCACCCGCAGCCCTAGACTGCGACCGCCGATGCCGAGGGCCAGCAACCCCTTCACCAGCGAGTTGACCAGCCCGGCTAGCAGGATGCCGCGGGCCGCCACCTCCAGCGCCAGCTCCTTGTGGGAGAGCTGGGAGAGCGACAAGGTGATGGCATCCACGTCGGTGATCCCCGACACCAGCGCCAGCAGATAGACCCCGGAGTTGCCCACCTTGTCTTGCAGCAGCGTTGCCATAAAGCCGATCAACGCCAGCAGCAGGCCGAACTTGATGGCAGTGGCCAGATCGAGCGGGTTGCTGGTTTCCGGCTGTACCGGGCCGTCAGTCAGCTCCTCGCGCTGACGCCAGAACCAGAAGGCAAAGCCGTAGACTGTAGTGGCCAGCAGCAACAGGGGGGCGATGAGGCGCATCGCCAGTTCGCTGTGAATCAGCAGCACCAGTACCAGCAGCCGCAGCCACATGGTGGCCCCTGCCAGCAGGATGCCGGTAGCCAGCAGTCGCTCCAGCCCGCCCTGCTCCTTGTTGAGACGGGCGAACTGAAGGGTAAGGGCGGTGGAGGAGGCCAATCCCGCCAGTATGCTGGTGAGCACCAGCCCGGCGCGGGTGCCGAGCAGGCGTACCGCGAAGTGGCCACAAAACGAGATGCCGGCGATCACCACCACCATCAGCCAGATCTTGAAGGGGTTAAAGGCATCGAGGGGCCCCATCTCCTCGTTGGGCAGCACCGGCAGCAGCACCAGCGAGATGAGCAGAAAGCGCAGGGTGGCGTGAAACTCGGTCTCGCTGAGAAACAGCATCCCCTGCTGGATCTTGCCCTTGAGCCCCATCAGCAGGGCCGCCAGCACTGCGCAGGCCACCGCCTCGCTCGGGCTCAGCAGTACCGACATCAGCCCCAGCAGATAGGTGAGCAGCATGGCTACCGAGCTGGTGAGACCGAACTCCCCTTGCCAGCGCTGGGCCAGCCAGACCGAGAGGCCGCAACCGGTCACCACCGCCAGCAGACCGAGCAGCGGCAGCCAGGGGCCCAGGGTCGGCAGCAGCAAACCGCACACCCCGCCGAGCAGGCCGATGAGGCCGTAGGTACGCATTCCGGCGATGCGCTGGTTATCCCCCAGCTGGCGCACCTGCCAGCCCCGCTCCAGTCCGATAATCAGGCCGATGGCCAGCGAGACCAGGGCTCCGTTGACCGGTTCTGCATTGATCCACATGGCGGCTTCCTTTCGCATCGTTGCAGCCTGATCCCATGATGGCACAGCGAGCAAGGGGGCAGAGGGGCATGGCTCACAGAGTCTGCGTCCGGCTCCCGATGCGAGTGGCCGATATGAGTAATAGAGATGGATCGCGAGCACTGCGCAAGAGTCGTACAGGCTATCGGGGAGGAGTCATGGGCTGCTAGCCCGTCATCGACGTCCAGTTTGAATGGCAAGAGAAGACAAGAAAGGGAGCCAATGGCTCCCCGTTTTATTGATGGCGTCATGACCCGCTGAGGATCACTTCAGCTCAATCCAGGCTTCTTGCCAGTGGGATCCGATACCCGGCTCGAACTGGGTGGCGGTGGTGGCCCACTGCACGCAGTAGCCGCTATAGGGGAAGGGCTTGCACTGATAGACCTTGCCATTTTTCGGCTGCTGCACCTTGGTTCCGGCGGTGTAGGACTTGATGTTGTTCGGGAAGACGAAGTCATATTCGCCGCTGCTCTGATCCTTGAACATCAGATCCATGGTCTGCTGGATGGTCTCGCCGCCCGCTTTCGGGGTGGCCTTGATCACCAGCTGGTGGTGACCTGCCTTGAGCCCTTCCAGCGCCATGGTGAAGGTGTGGCTGCTGTCCTTGATGTCGGCACTGCTTTCACCCTTGGCCACGCCGCCGTGGTCATAGAGGGTGTTGGAGACGGTCAGATCGCCCTGTGCGGTGACGGTGAAATCGAGGGTTGCCTTGCCGTTGTCCAGCACATAGTCGCTGGCCAGACCGCTGACGCTGATACTGTCCACCACCGGCGGTTGCTGCTGTTGCAGGTCAATCTCGACTCGCTTCAACTCGCTGTTTCGCTTCAGATAAATGGGGTTCATGCCATAGACCGGATTGAACTGGCCATCGGCTCCTTGCTGACCGGCGCGGATCAGGCTCTGTTCGGCAGTGGTGATGGTCAGCACGGTTTGCAGATCGGGGCGCTCGCCATTGGCATCGAATACCCGGGTCATCGCCTTGTCGCCTGCCGTGAGGTCGATGGAGGGGTAGATGGTGCCTGCCTGGCTCCACTCCAGCGGCGGCTGGCTGCTATCTTTGAACTTGGCATCGATGATGTTGTAGAAGCTGTTGCTGGTGTCGCCCACTTCCCACACGCCGAGGATCACTTGATAACCGGTGCGCTCCGGCAGGATACAGTTATGGGTCACCTGCTTGGGCGGCTGCACCATGTTGCCGTCGATGACGCAGAAGGGATTAAGGTCAAACGAGGCGCGGGTGAGCGGCTGGTTGGGGTTCCAGTCCTGCTTGGTGAGGTAGTAGCGCCAGTTGCGGGTGACGTGGTTGGCGGTGAATGTCCAGCTGATGGCGAAGGGGCCGGGCTGTACTTCACGTTTGGTCCAGCGGTCGCTGGTCTGGATGTTCAGCTCGCTCCAGCGCGTGCTGCCCGCTGAGGCGATTTGACCATCCTGCGGGCCGCTCTGCGGGAAGCCGGAAGGGCCCTCCACGCTCTGGGGTTCCCACTACACGCCGCCACACTGGCTGTTGCCGCCGGTTTTGCACAGATAGTTGCGGCTCTCTGGCTGGCTGATGTAGCCATGAGCCAGGGCGCTGCCGCTGGCCAGCAGGGCCAGCATCGCCGCGATGTGATTGAGTTGGATTTTTGCTGCCATACATTCCTCTGTTCGACAGATGTGGGCAGTCAGTTGGCCTGGGGATTCCCCGATACACACTTGCGTGTGGCAACCCCGCTATCCTGGACAAAACGTCTGTAGACCGGAGGCTTTGCGTCCCGACCTTTCGGTCAGTTTGCCAAATGACTAGATGATTAGTGATGGGCCAAATGTTCAGCCATCAGCATTGTGCACTGCATCGATTAATTATTTGAAGTTAAATGTTTAAATGCACCGTTCAACGGCACATTGCTCATTCTAACTGACTGTTTTTAAATTGTTCTCTTATCTGTGAATGGCGTCGAATGCCGTTGAATATGCCGATAAGATGCATGCTGATTGCGTGTTGGCGGCGTAAAAAAACCTGCCAGCTTGGCTGGCAGGTCGGGTGACAAGGCGACACAGGTTGACGCCATCAATGACGGGCGTGCTGCTCGCCGGAGGGGGGAGATTGGGGCGCCATCATCGGCGCCGCGGCGGACTCCTTGCCCAGTTTGAACACCGCAAGTCGCTCATCCAGGCTGCGGGAGAGACCGGCCAGCAGCTCGCTCTCCTGCGCCAGTTGCGAGGCGGACTGGGACATCTCCAGCGCCGAGTCGTTGATGCCGCTGACATTGCGGTTCATATCCTCGGCCACCATGCTCTGCTGCTCGGCGGCGGTAGCGATCTGGGTCGCCATATCGCTCACATGCTGGATGTGGTTGACGATCAGGGTGAGATCCTGCCCCGCCTGCTGGGACTGGTTGACGCTGCTCTCTGCCAGTTTGCGGCTGGTATCCATGGCGTTGGCGGCGGTGACGGCCCGTTGCTGCAGCTGGGCAATGGTGCTCTGGATCTCCTCGGTGGATTGGCGAGTCCGGCTGGCCAGTTGGCGCACCTCGTCGGCCACCACGGCAAAACCGCGGCCCTGCTCACCGGCACGGGCTGCTTCGATGGCGGCGTTGAGGGCCAGCAGGTTGGTCTGCTCCGAAATGGCGCTGATGACGGCGGTCACTTCGCTGATCTGCATCACTCCCTCTTTGAGCTGGTTGACCTGCTGGGTGGCCTGCTCCACCTCGGTGGCCAGCGCCTTGATACCGTGCACGCTTGCATGAACGTCACGGTTGCCGAGGCCCGCTTCACCGGTCGCTTCCTGGGTATCCCGCGCGGTATTTTCGGCATGCCCGGCCACATCGGAGATGGTGGCGCTCATCTCGTTCATGGCGGTAGCGAGCTGGGCCAGCTGATCCCGCTGGCTGGTGACCGCCTGATTGGTCTGCTCGGCAGAGGCGGCGATGCGCAGGGCTGCATCCGCCACGTTGCGGGCCCCCTGGCTGGCCTCCAGCAGGGCGTGACGGATGGCATCGAGACTCTGGTTGGTGCAGCGGGCGACCACTCCCAGCTCATCCTTGCCCTGTACCGGGATGCTCACCACCAGATCCCCCTTGGCGACCCGCTGCATGGCGTGGTTGATCTGGCTGAGGGGGGAGACGATGGAGTGGGTAATACGCCAGCCCAGCAGCCCCATCAGCAGGATCACGATGGCGGTGGCGGTACCCATCTTCATGTACTGGGCCCAGATGGTCTGCTGAATATCTTGCAGCAGCATGCCGGAACCGAGGATCCAGCCCCAGGGCTGATAGCCGGAGACCATGGAGAGCTTGTCGGCTGTTTCACCCGACGGGCCGACCCACACATATTGCAGAGTGCCCTGTTTGCCCCCTTTGGCGATATCCACCATCTGATACCAGAACTGCCCGGCGGTGGCGGCGCCCCCTTCACCCATCTTCTGGCCGACCAGTTCGGGACGGATGGGGTGAACCACCATGGTGCGGTTCTCGTCAATGACGAACAGGTAGTTGTTGCCATCAAAGCGGGTGTTGGTCAGCAGCTTGCGCGCTTCCTGCTGGGCCTGCTCTGCTGGCAGGGTGCTGGCCAGAAACTGGATCTGGCTCATGGCCTGCTCCAGTACCGCATTGAGCCGCGCCTCTCGCTCGCTCATCAGATTGCGCTGGAGCGCGTTGGCCGAGATAAGCAGCAGCGAGACAAAACCGACAAATGCCAGTGCGAGCAGCAAAATCAATTTGCGGCTCACGGTAATATCACCGAGCTTGAACATGACTAAACCCTCATTTCCCTGTTGATTTTATGTGGCTCTGTACCGCGGCAGCCAGTTCGTAAGAGTTAACAACTCATTTACTTTCAGTCTCTTGCCGAGCTTTCTCAAATGAGCGTTTTAACATCAGTATAGTCAGCAGACAGCAACCCCCACTTTTTGGTAGCGTGTTGATGCGCATCCCAGCGCAATTTTTGCCAAAGAGTGTGAATGGTTTGGCATTTCTTCAAAAAAAGGAGTGGGCCCCGCTGCGGGTGACCCCATAACAAGAGGGAATTTATGAGTTCCATTGCCAGGAATTACTTCAACCAGCTCAACGCCGACTACCTGCAGGTGCACAGGCGCAAGGAGGATCTCTTCTGGTCCACCTATATGGGCACCAGCGATGATCAGGCCGGTTTCACCGCGGCCGAGCAGGCCTACAAGGCCTTTTGTGCCAATCCGGCCCGTCTGCCCGAATTGCGGGAGATGCTGGTGCAGGCCGACGAGGATGACCTCAAGCGCGGTCTGCAAGGCTGGATCGCCTTCTTCGAGTGCAATGTGATTGAAGATCCCGCCGCTGCAACCCTGATGGATGAGCTGGTAGCCGCCGAGGCGGCGCTGTTCGCCCGCCGCAAGGGGCTGAAACTGACCCTGCTGGATGAGCAGGGCCAGCAGGTCGCAGGCAGCCTGCCCGCCGCCAGTACCTCCCTTGCCGCCAGCCCGAGCGAGGCGGTGCGCCAGAGCGCGCTCGCCATGTTCCACACCCTGGAGCGGTGGGTGGTCGGCAACGGTTTTCTCGAGGTGGTGGCGATCCGCAACCGCTTTGCCCGCGCCATGGGCTATCGCGACTACTTCGACTACAAGGTGCGCAAGAACGAGCAGATGAGCCCGGAGCAGCTGTTCGCCATCCTCGACGACTTTATTGCCCGCACCGACGCCCGGTTGCAGCAGAGCCTGGCCGAGCTGAAGGCCGCCAAGGGTGAGGCGGCCCTGCTGCCTCACAACCTGCGTTACAGCGTGAGCGGCGACGTGACCCGTCAGCTCGACCCCTATGTGCCCTTCTCGCGGGCGCTACGAGATTGGGTCGAGAGCTTCCGCCGGCTCGGCATCCAGTATCGCGGGGCGATCCTGACCCTGGATTTGCTGACACGGGAGGGGAAGTATGAGAACGGCTTCTGCCACGGCCCGGTACCGAGCTTCTTCCAACAGGGGGAGTGGGTGGCGGCGGTGGTCAACTTCACCAGCCTGGCCGATCCGGCGCAGGTGGGCAGCGGCTGGAGTGGCCTCAATACCCTGTTCCACGAGGGGGGCCACGCCGCGCACTTTGCCAATGTCACCGGCAACGCCCCCTGCTTCTCACAGGAGTTTCCGCCCACCTCCATGGCCTATGCCGAGACCCAGTCGATGTTCTGCGACAGCCTGCTGGACGATGCCGATTGGCTCAAACGCTACGCCAGAAATGCGGTGGGAGAGGCTGTTCCCGACGCCCTCATCAAGGAGATGATCGCCGCCCGTCAACCGTTTCGTGCCTTCAACGAGCGCCAGATCGCGCTGGTGGCCTACTTCGAGCGGGAGCTCTACGCCATGGATGAGGCTGAACGTACTCCCGAGGCTGTGCTGGCTCTGGCCCGCAAGTGGGAGCGCAAGATCCTCGGTGTCGAGAGCCCGCGTCCGTTGCTGGCCATTCCGCACCTCCTTAATCAGGAGTCGGCCTGCGCCTATCACGGCTACCTGCTGGCGCTGATGGCGGTGGAGCAGACCCGCGCCTTTTTCCTCAAACGTGATGGCTACCTCACCGACAACCCGCGTATCGGGCCGGATCTGGCCGCCCACTACTGGGGGCCGGGCAACGGCATGACTCATGATGAGACCTTGCGCAGCCTGACTGGTGAAGGCTTCAGTGCCGTGCCGCTGGCCGAGGCATGCAACCTGAGCGCCGCCGAAGCGTGGCAACAGGCGCAAGCCTGCATGGCCGCCGCCCAGCAGCGCCCCGCGGCGGGTGAGGGAGGTCCGCTCGACGCCCATATCCGGGTGGTACACGGCGCCGAGCTTATCGCCGACAACAGCGAGTCGGAAACCCGCATGCTGACCGATTTCGAAGCGTGGATCCTGAGCCACAGCGCACGAGCCTCAGTTGCGTAAGCTGGAATGCTCCCGGTTCTTGAGCCGGGGGCACTCTTGGCGTGGCTCTGATGTATGCTCGCGGTGATGGCTGGTACAGCTGTAGATATGTTGACGACACAGACTGTCGCATGATGGTTTTGGTATGCAGATTTCAGATTAAATATGTATTCATATGAATAGGGTTGTGAAGAGTAGGCCATAAGCTCATGGAACCTTATCGCCTCACATATTTGTTTATTTTGTTAATAGTGTTTTTTGTACACACCTTTGTGCATAAAGATTGATCTATTCATCTGTTTGAGAACTATTCCCATTTTTCTGGGTTGACTAAATTGTCCACAGCTGCAGAATCGCCCTCCTTGCCACCCCCGATGTGAGTCGGGTTCGGAAAGTTTCAGATCTCTTCCCCTCGAGATGGCTGGGCCGCACATGAAAATGGCGTCAGCTCTCAACTCTTTGCTGCGCGTTCGCCAGCTTCATGTTATCAGTCGATAACGTTGACACTGCTGCAGTGCTGTCCGTGTAGGGCAATTCGTATTTCGTTACATTGCCTGAGCCTGCCGGCGCATGACAACAGGTTGGTTCGTTTTATTGGCTTAGTATCTATTTGTCAGTGAATGGAAAGAGGTTATTCCCCCATGATGAGCACGAGTGAACACCCTGGTCAGATTGCGCTGCTGGGAGGCTCGGTGGATCGTGCAGCCTTGCCACTTCTCGACCTGTCCCGCTGGGATCCATTGCAGCAGCCGGTATTACTGCTCAACCTGCCGGCAGATGAGCAGGACAGTGTGTTGCAGGCTGTGCGGTGTGACCCGATACGTTATTTGCAGCCGGTATTTTGTGTTGTTAAGAGCTCTCTCTCCCCCATGTTGTCCGACGGTCTTCTGACTCAGCTGGATGAACGGGCCTCTGACATGCTTGAACGGTTGGCGTTATTGACCCCTCGCGATCATCCGGATGAAATGGAGAAGCTGGCCTGGTACAGCTGGCCGAGGGCTCATTTCCGTTTGTTACCTCGCTGGCAGGCAGGTTGTCGCCAGGGCTACAGCTACCCGCTGCTGGATTGTCTGCTGGGGGCCGATGCAACTGCATCCTTGCCGCAACTGGTCTCCGAGCGGCTGTTGCAGATTGAACAACTGGTCGATCGACTACGCCTGTGCAGCAGTTGCAGCTCTGCTCATCTCAATTTTGTCGACGTATGTCCAGAATGTTCCCATATCGCCATCCAGGCCAAGCCTGCGGTGCACTGTTTCACCTGCGGTCATGTGGACGATCAGGATGTCTTCATGCAACAGGGTTTGCTGCGTTGTCCCAAGTGTGTGACAACCCTGCGTCATATAGGGGTCGACTACGACAGACCATTGGAAAAGTACCGCTGTCTCTCTTGCCATGCCCGTTTCATGGAGGCGGCAGTACAGGCGCGATGTCATGAGTGTGGGCGGGCTCACAAACCCGATGATCTGTTGGTGTCTCCCATCTATGAGTACCGCATCGGCAAATTGGCTCGCCATATTGCTCGCGAGGGTACTCAGCAGTTGCATCTGCCCCTGACTTGGGGGGCTCCGATGGCGATGGATCACTTCCCCTGGCTGCTGCAATGGAGCAACCGGCTGCTGCAGCGCCACGGCGGCAACCATACCCTTTTGGCTATCCAGATCGAGCAGCTCGCCGAGCTGCGCGCCGAATTGGGCCTGTTGAAGACTCAGCAGAGATTGGGGGCCTTGCTGGCTCGTCTGCAGGCACTGTTTCGGGATACCGATGTGGTTTGCCAGTATGCCGATGATCGACTGCTGTTGTTGCTGCCGCACACCAATGTGGAGGATTGGCAGATCTTGCAGGGGCGGATCTTGGCGCTCAACAATGTCGAGGGGCTGGATGCCTTGACGCTGAATGTGCAGGTAGAGCCGCTCCCTACCACGCTGGGTGAAGATACCGCCCTCTGGTTGAGCCGCTGGCTGGACGGGAGCCTTCAGGATGCCTGAGTGGATGAGTACGGTTCGGTACATCCTGACCGAGATCCTGGGCAGCCTGCAGTTTTCGCCCAGGATGATCCTGCTGCTGCTGCCCATGTTGCTGCTGATGGAGGTGCCCCTGATGGCGCTGACCCTGACTGGGATCCTCAAGTGGTTTGCCCGTCAGCTGCCAAAAAAGTCTGATTTACCCCTGTCACATCGTTGTCCCAAGGTCTCCTGCATCATCACCTGTTACGGTGAGGGGGAGGCGATCCGCTCGACCATTCTGACCCTCAAGGAACAGCTCTATCGCGGCCATCTGGAGATCATTGCGGTGATCGATGGTGCCAAGGCCAATGCCCATACCTATCAGGCGGCCCTAAACTGTATCGCCGAGTTTGAGGGATGTGAGAGACGTACCCTGGTGCTACTGCCCAAGTGGCAGCGTGGCGGGCGGGTATCGACCCTCAATGCTGGCTTGTCGGCGGCAACCGGCGAGATAGTCATGAATGCAGACGGGGACACTTCCTTCGACAACAACATGATCGATGAGATTGTCGCCTGCTTCGATGACCCGAACGTGCCCGCCGTTGGTGGGGCGTTGCGGGTGCGCAACCTGCGCGATGGTTTGCTGACCCGTATGCAGGGGATCGAGTACATGATCTCCATGCAGGGGGGTAAGACGGGTCTGAGCGAATGGAACCTGATCAACAATATTTCGGGGGCATTCGGGGCTTTTCGCCGCGATTTCCTGCGCCAGATTGGAGGGTGGGATACCCACACAGCAGAAGATCTGGATTTAACGGTGCGGATCAAGCACTACCTCAAACGCCATCCCAATCTGAAGATCGGCTTTGCCCCCAGAGCCATTGGTCACACGGACGCCCCTGCAGATTTGGTGACCCTGGCAAACCAGCGTCTGCGCTGGGATGGGGATTTGCTGTTTCTCTACCTGCGCAAACACAAGTTATCGCTGACTCCGCGCATCTTGGGATGGAAGACCTTTTTGTTCACTCTGATCTACGGTGTGGCACAAAACGTGGTGTTGCCGCTGTTGGTCATGGGGTACAGCTGGTGGCTGGTGTTAAGTTATCCTGGTCCGTTCGTTACGGCCTTGATGCTGTGCCTCTACCAGGTCTATCTGCTTCTTACTCTGGTCAACTTTATGGTGTTTCTGCTTGCCATTTCCGAGCGGCCTAAAGCGGATATGCGTATGTTGCCATGGTTGTTGTTGTATCCGCTCTATACCCTGCTGATGCGTCTATGGTGTGCCGTGGCACTGCTCAACGAAATTTTCCGTCGCGGTCATGAGGAGAGCAGTATGGCTCCCTGGTGGGTATTAAAACGAGGAAACAAATTCTGATGAAAGTCACATTCAATCCCCCCAAGAAACAGGACGCTACCTCTGATCAAGGGATTCGGGTGCTCTATGCCCCCGCCAAGCGCATCGCATTTCGAGCCCGCTGGTATCTGATCCTGCTGCTGGCATTCAGCCCCGTCATCATACTGCTCTGGTATCTGGGACGAGAGTGGTGGCTGACCCAGGCGCCTGCCATCATCACTACGGAACCTCAACTTGTGGTGGCCAATGGAGATGGCTTCATTCGCAACATTTATATGTCTCCCGGTCAAGCCGTCTCGCAAGGGGATGCCCTGATGCGATTCGAGTCGCCGACGCTACGGGCCAATATAGAGGGGCGTAAAGCACGTCTAAAAGCGATCGAGCTGGACAAGAGCGCTGCCGAACAGGCGATATTGAGTAACCTGGATGAGCAGATTCGTATCGCAGAGCGGGGGGCTAATGAGCAGGAGGGGATCTATCAGGAGTACGCGGGGTATAGGAAGGAGAAACTGGTTTCCAGTGCCGAGTATGCCAGTGCCTTGCTGAGCTGGACCCAGTCTCGTATCGATTTGCAGAAGGCAAGATCTGAAAAAATGCAGCAAGAGTTGCAGATCAAAGAAGATCACCTGACAGGGCCACTGGCCAGTGCGCGCCACCAGTTGGAGCAGGAGCTAACCGAGATGCAAGCTATCACTAGGCAGCAGCAGCCCCTTTCCCCAGCTACCGGCAAGGTCTCAGATGTGCTGGTGCAGGAGGGGGATTGGGTCTTCTCGGGGGCCCCCCTCGCGTTGATCGCTAAGCGGGAAGACCCGTTGGTCATTGCCTACGTATTGCCAAAATACCTCTCCTCGATGAAGCCGGGTCATAAGGCTATCGTCAAGTTGCCCAGTGGTGAGCGTTTGGCGGCCAGGGTTGCCAGACCTGTGGAGCTTGCAGACAAGCTGCCAGCCCAGCTTGCAGCACCGTTTGAAGGGGAGAAAGCAACCCTCAAGGTCGCACTCTCGCTGGATGAAAAATTACCCCCGAACCTGCAAGTGGAAGGGTTGCCGGTGACCGTATTGTTTGATTGATGTCTATGGCGTTGTGATCCTGAATCGCAACGCCTTCATTTGGATTTCGGCCATAAAAGGTGGCTGATGTATTGACGCCCGCAATTGCCCCCCCCTTTTTCATTCATCAATGACTTTATTTCCGCAATTTTCACAGATGGTGTGGCGTTCAAAGCGATCCATGTTTGCCAGAAAGGGGCCGGCGGCCCAGCCGGTAATGACGTCTTTGATAAACGCTTTGCGCTTTTGCTCCGGTGTCAGCTGCTGGCCAAAGGATTTGTCGACCAGCACCACGACATGGGTGGTCTCGCGCTGACAACTCGGGCAGTAGCGTTGTTCGGTGGATGAAAGCAAGGGGGATCTCCTTGTCCGGAAGAGTGGGCAGCAGGTTTTCCGCCGCAGATATGTAACGTCCCCATTTGATTCCTTTTTCTGGCAGATCGTCAATCACAGCGGAGGTGGATTGTGCGCCATCTCCTGTGAAGAGGGGCGAGCCCACAAGGGTGATCACGAGGGGCCGGTCGGCCCCCTCTTTTGTTTCCGTTTGTCACACATTGCCACACAAGCTTCCCCCTCTGGCAAAGTCTTGTGACCGGACGGGTGTGCAATGGTGCCATGAGCAGGGAGATGAGGCCCTGCCGCGATGGAACCAGGGAGCATGTTATGACGAACAAATGGATGTGGTGGCTGTTGCCACTGTTGGCGGTCGGGGTCTGGTGGCTCGGTTATGCGGGGGATGCCAACGGGGTGTGGCCCTGGCGCCATGAGATGTTGTTACTGACCGGCCTGCTGGGGATGACCTATATGGCGATTTCGCTGTTGCTGGCGTTGCGCCTGCCGCAGCTGGAGCTCTGGTGTGGCGGTCTGGATCGGATGTTGCGATTGCACCGTCAGATGGCCATCGGCGGTGCATTGGCGCTGATCGCCCACTGGCTGGTGGTGGAGGCGCCCAAGTGGGCGGTCTCGACAGGTTGGCTGAGTCGTCCCGTTCGGCGTGGGGCCAGCGGTGCCGGGGCTGGCACAGGCAATGACATCTCGCTCCATGCCCTTGGCAATACCCTGGGTGAGTGGAGTTTCTATCTGCTAATCGCGCTGGTGGTAGTGAGCTTGTTGGCGCTGGTGAGTTATGGCCGTTTTCGGCTGATCCACCGGCTGGCGCCAATCATCTATTTGGCGGGGTGGGGACACGGGCTCTGTCTGTTGCCTCAGATTGGGGCCATGACTCCGGTGGGGGTATCGATCTGGTTGATCGGTGGGCTGGGAGCTATCGGGGCCCTCTACTCCCTGCTGGGACTAGTGGGAGCGCGGGATCGCCATCCGGGCCGGGTCATTGCGGTGCGGGCGTTGGCGGATCACACCTGCGAGCTGACCATGCAGCTGGAGCGGCCGCTCGCCCATTACCGCCCGGGTCAGTTTGCCTTCTTTGAATTTGATGCCAAGGAGGGGCCGCACCCCTTTACCCTGGTGCGGGTGTCAGCGGATCGGCGCCAGCTGGTGATCGCGGTGCGGGCGCTCGGGGATCATACCCGTCAGCTGGTGGCAGAGGCGCGCGTCGGGGATGGGGTGGTGGTGACCGGGCCCTATGGCGCCTTTGTTGCGCCACAAGGGGGAGGTAGAGCCCTCTGGCTGGGGGCCGGGATCGGTATCACGCCGTTTGTGGCCTGGTTGGAGGGGCTGACTGCCCGTGGCGAGCGGGGCGAGGGGAGCGCCCTGATCCAGTGCGCGCCGGATCTGGCGGGGGCCGTTTACCATCGGCGGTTGGTGGAGCTCTGTCATCGCACCGGAGTGCGCTATCAGCTGCATCTGGACAAGGCGGCCGGGCGACTGGATCTGGCTCGCATCGCGCAGGATGCGCCCGAGCAGGTGTGGTTTTGCGGGCCGGAGGGGATGGCAGATGCCCTGACCCGGCTGTTGCCGGACGGGCATCTGCATCGCGAGCTGTTTCGCTTTCGTTGAGCGCAGTTATTTGGTGCTGGCTGGCAACTGCTTGAGGGCGGCTTGTACCGCCGCCTCCAGCTGCGGGTCGCGTCCAGCCACCATGTCAGCCGGAGTGAGGGGCACCTGCTGGTCCGGGATCAGCTCCTGATTTTCGTAGAAGGTGCCGTCCGGTTTGCGCAGCCCCAGGGTCGGAATGCCGTAGGAGAGTCCCGGGATCAGCCGGGAGTCGTGGCTGTAGACCATGGTGCCGGTGCCGGGCACCGGATCGCCGACGATGGGGCCGACCTTCAGGGCACGGTAGTACTCGGGGAAGGCGGAGCCTTCCGAGTAGCTGGCGGCGTTCACCAGCACCACCGAGGGCTTGGTCCACTGGCGAGTGGCGGCGTCGGTTTCCCCCTTGCCCTGACGGGGCCAACTGCTGGCCATTCCCTTGGTGCTGCCGCTGCCGGTCAGAAACTCCACCAGGGTATTGGCGAGATAGCCGCCGCTGTTGAAGCGGACATCGACGATCAGCGCCTCGCGATTGCGCTGTCTGCCGAGGGCATCCGCCACCACCGCATCGTAGACCTCGCTATTCATTGCCGGCAGATAGACGTAGCCGACCCGTCCTCCGCTCAGCCTGGCCACCAGCTCCCGCCGTTTCTCAATCCAGCGATCCTGTTGCAGCTGGTACTCCTGCTGTTTGTCGATGGCGGTGAGCACCACCTCGTCAGTTTGCTTGTTGCCCTCCTGCTGGAAGGTGAGGGCAAGCCGGGCGCCAGCCTGATGGTTGAGGGCCCGATCCAGCTCGGTCAGATTGGCAATCGGGACACCGTTGATGGCGAGCAGGCGGGCGCCCGGGGCGATATCGCTCTCCTGATCCAGCGGGCCGCCAGAGAGCAGGGCGGTGAGCATCACCCCTTGCTCGCCATCCTGCCAGTAGCCGCCGAGGCTGGCGGTCTCGTCCGCCATGCGCGGGAAGGGGGCAGGGCCGCTGCCCCAGGTGTGGGAGACATTGAGCTCGCCAGCCAGCTCCGCCAACAGGTTGCCAAAGTCCCGCGGGTTGCCGATGCCCGGCAGCAGGTGGCGGTAAGCGGCGACATAGCTCTCCCAATCTACCCCGTTCATATCGTCCAGATAGAACTCGTCCCGGGTGAGCCGGGCGATCTGATCGAAGGCGGCGGTCATGCGTTCTTGCCAGCGGCTGGTGGGCTGCAAGGCGAAGGGGGCGCTGGTGGCCTCGCCGGAGTCGAGGTGGATCCGGGTGATCTCCCCATCCCGCACCAGGGTAGCCAGGGTGCCCTGCTGGTTGAGGCTTGCCAGCGCTGGGCCGGGCTGCTCGCCAAACAGTTCGCTGGTTTTGCCCTTGCGCAGATCTTGGCTGTAGCCCTTGATCTCGCTCTCGCTGTTGACCCCCATCTCCTCCACCAGATAGATCAGCTGGTCGCCGATGATGCGGCTGGCGAGCAGGGAGCCGGTGGGTTGCAGCAGCAGCGCTTCGCGATGGTTGAGACGATCGCTCTCAAAGCCGTATCCCCCTTTCGGCGGCTCCAGCTCGGCAATGGCATCGGCTCTGGCGGCGCGGCTGCTGTAAATGCCGAGCAGGTTGGTGACGAGGGGCTCGCCATCGGGCCCCAGTGCGCCAAACCGGGTCGATTGCCAGTAGAGAATGGCGCCATCCTGACTCCAGCCAGGTTGCCCATCCTGATAGCCGTTGAGGCTGACATTGACCGGTTTGGCCTTGGGGTTGGCCGTGTCGATCACCGCGATCTCCTGCTCTGCCGCATCGGGGCGGAAGGTGAGCGCCAGATGGCGGGAGTCGGGGGCAAAGGCGAGATGCACCTCGTGGCGCGAGGGGTTGAAGCTGGCAGGCACCAGCTCCCGCTGCTTGTTACTCGTCAGATCGAGCAGATGAATGGCCTGACCATCGACCACGAAGGCGAGCTGTTTGCCGTCGGGGGAGAGCACCGGACGGCTGATCCCCTTGTCGGGAATCGCCAGCAGCAGACTCTCGGTCAAAGTGCCGGGATCGCTGAACAGCAGATCAGGGTCCCCCTTGCGTAGGCGATAGAGGGCGGCGTGCCCCTGCTGCTCCGACAGATAGATGAGGGCGCGCCCCTGCTCGGCAAAGAGAGGGCTGGATTGCTCGCTCGGGTCACGAGTCAGCTGGCGCACCCGCTCCCGCTCGGGGTCAACGGCAAACAGGTTGCCCTCGCTCACCAGGATCAGCTCGTCCGCCTCTTCGCTGACCAGCGCTTCGTCGGCCAGGGTCAGGGCCTCGCTCGCCTCATCCGGCGTGCTCGCCACTTGCGGGCTGAGGGTCAGCTTGCGTGGCTCGCTGCTACCGGCATCGAGGCGATAGAGCTCGCCCAGCCATGACCAGACCAGATCGCCATTGCGAGAGGCGCTGAGCCCCCGCACCGGATGGCCCTGATAGTGGGTCAGCTGTTGCTCCTTGCCGCTGGCGAGATCCCGGCGCCAGACGTTGAAATCACCGCTACGCTCGCTCAGGTAAAAGAGGGTATCTCCCTTGTCGCTCCAGACCGGATCGGTGGCCGCCACCCGATCTTCGGTCAGCTGCTTGTGCTGCTTGCCATCAAACAGCCAGAGGCGGGGCACCGCGAACGAGTGCTGATGCTTGCGAAAGGGTTGATCCGCCGCGGGCATCTGATAGGCGAGCCGCTCCCCGTGGGGGCGGGCCAGGGTCGCAGGCAGCGGCAGATCGGCCTGCAAGGTGCCGCCGGTGATCGGGGTCCAGTAGAGCTCGCCCCATTGGTAGCCTTCCGCGACAAAATGGTCGGCATCGGGTGCCCCCAGGCGCTGGCTGCTCAGCAGCAGTCGTTTGCCATCGGCGCTGAAGGCTTGCGGCAGATCGGTGCGCGAATCGCGAGTGAGGCGCACCATCTCGCCGCCGTTGGCGGGTACCACGAACACATCTTCGTTGCCGTAGAGATTGGCGGCAAAGGCGAGTTGTTTGCCATCCGGCGACCAGATTGGCCGCTGGCTCAGGTAGTCGCTG
Organism: Aeromonas sp. R3-1; assembly: GCF_040908345.1. Lineage (NCBI taxonomy): Bacteria > Pseudomonadati > Pseudomonadota > Gammaproteobacteria > Aeromonadales > Aeromonadaceae > Aeromonas > Aeromonas sp. R3-1. The sequence continues at coordinate 27,215 of NZ_JBFODN010000169.1, read as the reverse complement.
CCGGTGAGCGCCGTAGCGGGGCCACCCTCGGCACTGGCGACAAAAATGCGCCCCTGCCAGGTGAAAGCAAGCCGCTTGCCATCGGGGGAGAGGGCGGGCTCGCGCAGCCAGAGTGCATCGGCGGCGACACTGGCGGGCAGCCAGAGCAGGAGTGGCGAGAACAGCAGGGTGGCGAGGCGGCACGAAGAGCGCATGGCATGATCCTGTCGGGGAGTGGAGTGTTATCTTCGCCGATCATTGCCCCGGGTGCCAGCGCGATAATTTTTTGTATCTTGTTGTTTTAACTGTTAATTACCAATGCAAAATGACGGCGTTCAAGGAAGATGGCCTGGCTGCTGCAAGATATGTTTTGCCGGGCATATTGAGTATTGATGGCGATCCAATATCATGGCGCTCGCTCGCCGCTCGGCGGGCATCGTTCAGATGATCTGGTAACAAGAAAAGCCCGCACCAGAGGCTTGTCGAGGGATGGAATGAGAGCCGTATTACTGTGTTTGTTGGGGCTTTGGCCCGCATTGAGTTTTGCCTTGACCGAAAAAGCCGATTTGGTGGTGGTCAAGAAGTCGACCTATAGCCTGACCCTGATGAAGGATGGCAAAGAACTGAAGCGCTACTGGATTGCTCTGGGCCCGGCGCCCAAGGGGCACAAGCAGCAGGAAGGGGATCAGCGTACGCCGGAAGGGCGCTACACCCTCGACTACAAGAAGACCAATTCCGGCTACTACAAAGCCATCCATATCAACTATCCGAACCTGGATGACATCAAGCGCGCCAATGAGCTGGGTGTTCGCCCGGGTGGTATGATCATGATCCACGGCCAGCGCAACAGCATTGGCAACCGCAGGGTTCAGCCTTCCAACTGGACCAATGGCTGCATCGCCATGCTCAACCACGAGCTGGATGAAGTGTGGGACGCGATTGATCCGGGTACGCCCATCGTCATCGAGCCCTGATCCCCTTGTGCACGCCCGCGACTCCGCGGGCGTTTTATTTCCCGCCAGTGATGACGTGACAGCGCTTGCTGTCCCGTGCTAGTTTTTTCGGCTCGCTTTGGCTGTGACAAGGAAGATCACATGATGTCAGTAACGAGCGTGCCCGAGCGAACGGGGATGCTCTGGTGGCGTGCCACACTGGATATGCTCCCGCTCTCCATTTCGGTGATCCCCTGGGGGATCCTGTGTGGCGCTTTGGCGTTGCAGGCAGGGCTGAGTCCGCTTCAGGCTCAGCTGATGTCGTTGCTGGTCTACGCCGGAGCCGCCCAGCTCTCGGCCACGACCCTGTTCGGGGCGGGCACACCCCTGCTACCCATCATGGGCTCCACCATGGTGATCACTTCCCAGCATCTGCTATACGGCTTCACCTTCCGCCGTGACGTATTGCCGCTCTCCCTGCGCTGGCGGGCCAGCCTTGCTTTTTTCCTGACTGATGAGATGTTCGCTGTGGCGCTGAAAGACCGGGAGCGCAGCGGCCACTTTGATCCGGCCTACGCGCTCATCGCGGGATTCGTCTTCTATCTGTTCTGGAATCTGGCGACCCTGCTCGGCATCGCGGCCGGCCAGTACATCGATGGACTGGACAGCATGGGGCTGGATTTTGCCATCGCGGCTACCTTCATCGCCATGACCATTCCCGCCATGAAAAACCTGCCCATGGTGGCGGCCACTTTGGTGAGCGGCGGCACAGCGTTGCTTACCAAGCCGCTGCTGGCGGAGATCCACATCATCGTCTCGGCTCTGGCTGGCATGGTGGTGGGCTATGTGTTGCACCGGATGAGGAGGTAGCGTGAGCTGGCTGATGATTGGCCTGCTGGCCCTGATCACCTTTTTCAACCGCTTCGCCTTCTTTTCTCGGTTGACCCGATATCAGCCGGGTGCCGAGATGGGGGCGTTTCTCGGCTTCTCGGCCCAGTCGGTGCTGACTGCAATCTGGTTGCCCATCGTCTTTAGCTACGAGCCGGGGATAGGTCTTGACTGGGATCCTGACTACCTGACTGCCACCCTGTGGGTAATGCTCTTGACCCTGTTGCGGCTGCCGACTCTGGTTGTGGTGGTGGGTGGAATGGGGGGCTTCTTTCTGCTGCGCTGGCTGGGAGGCATAGCCGAGCTCTTGCCTTGGTGAAGCGCAAGCCGTGATCTTGTGTAATGGATGTCATTATTCGACATCCGTCATGTCATGAATGTCACTTCAAAAAAAGCCTGCAAATGGTGAGGATATGGGCTCTGTCCGTGAAGGAGTGTCCCATGTCTTTGATCGAAACCTGTCAGCGTATCGTGCGCGATCCCCATCTCTCCGCCGCCCAGAAGAGCCAGGTGCTGGCGCTGGCCGCCGAGAATGCGTTGCCCTACCCCGACCTGCCTGCCGCAGTCGCCGAGGCGATGGAGCAGGGATTTATCTGCGACATGTTCGAAGGGCACGCCCCCTACAAGCCACGTTATGTGCTGCCGGACTATGAAAAATTCCTGACTCAGGGCTCTGCCTGGCTGGAGCTGGCGGCGCCGCAGGATTTCGACGAGGCGCTCAACGCTCTGCGCATCCTCTATCACCATGTCCCCTCCGTCACCGGCATGCCGGTCTGGCTGGGGCGGCTCGACCATCTGCTGTTGCCGTTTGTCGGCGAACTGGATGACGAGACCCTCTATCGCAAGCTGAAGGGGTTATGGGTCTATCTGGACAGGGTGCTGCCGGACGCCTTCATGCACGTCAACATCGGGCCGGATGACAACCGTATCTGCCGCCTGATCCTGCGCATCGACAACGAGCTCAAGCAGGTGGCGCCGAACCTCACCTTCTTCCACGATCCGGAGCAGACCCCGGACAGCCTGCTGCTGCAGGCGGTGAAGAACATCGCCGAGTGCAGCAAGCCGCACATCGCCAACTACCCGATCCACCGCGATACCTTCGACGCTCGTGGTTTTGGTATCGTCAGCTGCTACAACGCCCTGCCGCAGGCGGGTGGCGCCAATACCCTGGTGCGCATCTCCCTCAAGCGGGTCGCCGAGCAGTGTCAGGGGATCGACGACTTCCTCGGCTGCCTGCTGCCCCACTACTGCCGTTTGGCTTCTCAGCTGATCGAAGCGCGGGCCGCCTTCCTCCACGATGAGTCTGGTTTCTTCGACAGCTTCCTGGTGAAAGAGGGGCTGCTGGATGAGGATCGCTTTGTCCCCATGTTCGGCATCTACGGCATGGCGGAAGCGGTCAATATCCTGATGGATAAAGAGAATCTGCCGGATCGCTACGGCCATGGCGAGGAGGCGAACCAGCTTGGCTATCGCATCTCGGCCCAGCTTTCCGCCTATGTGACCACGACCCCGCAGACCCATGCCTGGGGTGGTCGCGCTTTATTGCATTCGCAAGGTGGCCTCAGCATCGATGTGGCTGTTACCCCCGGGGTGCGCATTCCCTACGGGCATGAGCCGGATCCCGCCAGCCATGTGCTGGCGCTGGCACCGCACCACACTTATTACCATTCGGGGATCAGCGAGATCCTGACGCTGGATCCCACCATCCGCCAGAACCCGCAGGCGCTGTTGCAGCTCTGCAAAGGGGCGCTCGCTATCGGTATGCGCGAGTTCACCGCCAACGTGGCCGACAGCGATCTGGTGCGGGTGACCGGCTACATGATCCGCAAGAGTGACGTGGCCCGCTTCGCAGAGGAGGGGTCGCGCTTGCAGACCACCTGTCTCGGCGCCGAGGCGAGTGAAGTGACCGCCATTCGTCAGCGAGCTCCGCGAGTGGTCGCCCACGAATCGACTATCGGCGAGTATTGAGTTCGCACTGATGGCTGATGTTTTGCCAACACGCAGCGCCCTGGTAAGCAGGGTGCTGCCGTTTTCCTGTGTCGATGGGCCGGGCAACCGGCTGGTGCTGTTTCTGCAAGGGTGCAACTTTCGCTGCCCCGGCTGCCACAACCCGCACACCATAGGGCTGTGCGACGATTGCGGTGACTGCCTTGCGGTCTGCCCAAGCGGCGCCCTGACCTTGAGCGAAGGCAAGGTTCATTGGCAGGCAACGCTCTGCACCGATTGCGACGCCTGTCTGGATGTCTGCCCGCGCAGTGCCAATCCCAAGACCACAACCATGACGGTGGCCGACGTGTTGGCCCTGCTGCGCCGCTACGGCCCACTGCTGAGCGGGATTACCGTCTCCGGCGGTGAGGCGACTACCCAGCTCCCCTTTGTGGTTGCGCTGTTTGCCGCCATCAAGGGCGCGCCGGATCTGACCCATCTCACTTGCCTGCTCGACAGCAACGGTTCTCTGGCCGAAACCGGCTGGCAGCGGCTGCTGCCGGTGCTCGACGGCGCCATGCTCGATCTCAAGGGGTGGCGCGACTCGGTGCATCACACCCTGACCGGCTATGGCCGCGAGCGGGTGCTGGGGTCGCTGCAACTGCTGGCACGCCACGGCAAGCTGACCGAACTGCGGCTGCTCCATGTGCCGGGCAAGAGCGATTTTCTGGATGCAAGTGGTGAGCTGGACGCAGATCTTGCCGCCTTCTTGCAGCAGCTTGGGCCTGTGCCCATTCGCCTCAACGGCTTTCGTCACCACGGGGTGCGGGGGGAGGCGGCGCAATGGCCAGAGGCTCACCAAACCGAACTGGAACAGCTGGCCAACCGCTTGCGCGCAGCGGGATTGGGGCCGGTCTCACTGCCTGCCTTGATGGGCTGAGTGGCTGCGTCATCCGGTGACCGTCATGGCGTGAGGTGCGGCATGGAAAGGCCGCAACTGTGATTTCTGTCTATTGGAGGGGGCGAGAACGGCGGCTAGAATAATGGTCATCTTCTTACCCCTCAATGACAGATAATCATGAGTGAAAGCAAGGCGTTGTATCGGGTTCAGTTTATTTGCCACAGCGAGCGCTACGAAGTGTATGTGCGCGAAGTCAATCAGGGCCAGCTGTTCGGTTTTATCGAGATTGCCGATTTTGTCTGGGATAACCATACGGCGCTTATCGTCGATCCCAGTCACGAGAAGCTCAAGAGCGAATTTGCTGATGTGCGCCAGACTCTTATTCCCATGCATCAGGTGCTGCGCATCGATCAGGTGAAAAAGCAGGGGGCTGCCCGCATCACGGATCTGGGCAGCAACGTTGCCTCCTTCCCCAGCCCCATCTATACCAAACGCCCCTAGTCCCTGCTTGCCGTTGATGTTTCACCGCGGTGAAACATCAATCTCTTCTCCTTGTCGCCCGGCTCAGGGCTCAATCAATTCGCGACCCAGTTGCAGGATCCGCTGGCGGAACCAGTGGCGGGCCGATCCATCACCGGCCGGGCCATACCAGACCAGACTGTGACTCACCTTGCCGTAATCGAACGGTGCCGGACGCATCACCAGATCCGGCTGACTGGCCATGCAGGCCGCCCAGCCACCGATGGCGGTGAGGATCAGATCGGTCTGGGGCAGCAGGGCCGCCGCGCTGGCAAAATCGGGCAGGGTGGCGCCAATCTGGCGACGCACCTGCTGCTGGGCCAGGCTCTGCTCGAAGAAGGGGTTGGCCAGCTCCTGATCCCGGATGGCGATATGGCGCCAGCTCAGGTAGGCATCGAGATCCCAGTGCCTGGTTAGTGCGGGGTGGTCTTTGCGCAGCAGGCAGACCAGTTTTTCTTCCCGCAGGGTCTCCCACACCAGCCCGGGCTGGCGCGGCAACGGCTGGCTCTGGTCATGGGGCAGGATCACGAAGTCGAGTTTGCCCGCTGCCAGCGCCTCCAGCCCCTGCTCATCCTTGTTCCAGATCTCCGGCACCATGCCCGGCACCTCTTTCATCAGCTGACCCAGAATGGGGCCCACCGGCCAGGTCATCACGCTCTCGCGCAATCCCAGCCGCAAGCTGCCCTGCCACTGTTGGGGGTTGAAGGCATTCTGGCGAGTGAGGCCGTTCAGCTCCCCCAGTAGTCGATGCAGGGTGGGAGCCAGTCGCTCGGCCATGGGGGTGAGCAAAAGCTGGTTTCCCTGACGGTAGAGCAGTTGATCCCCCAGCAGATCCCGCAGCTGGTTGAGGGTCTTGCTGACGGTGGAAGGGGTGGTGCAGAGCCGCTCTGCGGTGCGGGTGACGCTCTGGTTGTCGAGCAACAGGTGCAGGGTGACCAGATGGCGACCTCCCAGCCTAGAGAGAGCGATCAGATCCATAGTGGCTCCTGAAATTGATGAAGATAAACAGGCTTGGAATCAGGGAGATTCAGCGTGACCTGCTGGCATTCTCTCACAGCAGGGGGAGGGGGAGCAGACTCCTCAAGAGGTGACTGCGAACGCAACAGACAAAAAAGCCCCGCCAAAGCGGGGCTGATGCGGATTAGCCCTTGAGCACCGCCGCCATGGCGTCAGCCACGTAGTCGACGTTGCGGCTGTTGAGGCCCGCCACGCACATGCGGCCGGAGCGCACCAGATAGACGGCGAACTCTTCGCGCAGTCTGTCAACCTGCTCCGGGGTGAAGCCGGTGTAGCTGAACATGCCGCGCTGGTTGATGAAGTAGCTGAAATCGCGGCCCGGCACCTTGGCGCTCAGCACCTCGAACAACTTCTGGCGCATCGCCTTGATGCGGGTGCGCATCTCGGTCACCTCATCGACCCACATAGCGTGCAGCTCGGGCTGGTTCATCACCGCTGCGGTGATCTGGCCGCCGTGGGTGGGAGGGCTGGAGTAGTTGCGACGCACGGTGGCCTTCATCTGGCCCAGTACCCGGCTCGCCTCTTCGGCATCTTTGCAGATGACCGACAGGCCGCCGCAGCGCTCGCCGTAGAAGGAGAGGTTCTTGGAAAACGAGTTGCTGACGAAGAAGCTGACGCCGGCGGCCACCATGGCGCGAATGGCGTAGGCATCCTCTTCCAGCCCGTCACCGAAGCCCTGATAGGCGATATCCATAAAGGGGATCAGGTTCTTCTCGACCACCAGTGCGATCACCCGATCCCACTGGGCGCGGGAGAGATCCACCCCGGTCGGGTTGTGGCAGCAGGGGTGCAGCAGCACGATGCTCTTCGCCGGCAGGCTGCTCAGGCAGTCGATCATGGCATCGAACTGCACGCCGCCAGTGGCCGCATCGTAGTAGGGGTAGTCATGCACCTTGATGCCGGCTCCCTCGAACATCGCCTTGTGGTTGTCCCAGGTGGGATTGCTGACCCATACCTCGGAGGTCGGGAAGTAGCGCTTGAGCAGATCGGCGCCGATCTTCAGCGCGCCGGAGCCGCCGATGGTCTGGATGGTGGCGATACGTCCCGCCTTGACCGCTTCATGGTCGGCACCAAACAGCAGGTGTTGCACTGCGGTGCGATAGTTGGCGGCGCCTTCCATCGGCTGGTAGGGGCGCGGCGCCGGGGCGGCGGCGCGCTGGGCTTCGGCCTGCTGCACCGATGGCAGCAGCGGAATGCGCCCCTGCTCGTCGTAATAGAGGCCAATCCCCAGGTTCACCTTCTGCTCGCGGGTGTCTTTGTGGAAGGTCTCGACTAGCGTCAGGATGGGGTCGCCAGCATAGGCATCGACGTGTTCAAACATGGGGGATCCTTGAAATTGACTGTCCAGTAAAACCGGCGGTCAGCCGGGCTGGACATCATGGCGCAAAGCTGGCGGTGGCTCAAGCCCGACGCTGGTCGAGCCTGAAGGGATGGCGCCGCGATCCTGCTTACTTCAAATAGGATCGCAGGACGCTGACTACCTGATCCAGATCCTCCAGCCGCTCGGAAGGGGTGGCATCGGGGGCACCGAGATGCTCGCGCATATGTCCTTCCAGCACCTCCAGCATCAGTCCGTTGACGGCGCCGCGGATGGCGGCGATCTGCTGCAAAATGGCGGTGCAGTCGCTCTCCTGCTCCAGCGCGCTCTCCAGCGCACCGGCTTGTCCCTTGATGCGGCGCACCCGTGCCAGCAGCTTCTTTTTGTCGTGAATGGTGTGGGACATGACGGATCCTCTCGATCAATAAAACTATACTGGGGTATAGTATATTGCATCATCGCTCTCAGGAGAAATCCATGTCATCCCTCGCTCAATCCCACTGCCATCAACCCGTCATCCATGAGGGCAATCCGCTGGCCGAACAGAAGACCCGCTGGGCCGTATTGTTGACCGTCATCATGATGGTGGCGGAGATTGGCGGCGGCTGGTTCTACAACTCCATGGCGCTGCTGGCCGATGGCTGGCACATGAGCTCCCACGCGCTGGCGCTCGGCCTCTCGGTGCTGGCCTACCGCGCCGCCCGCCACTTCGCCCGCGACCAGAGATTCAGCTTCGGCACCTGGAAGATCGAGGTGCTGGGTGGCTTCACCAGCGCCCTGTTACTGGTGGGAGTGGCCGGGTTGATGCTGTTCGAGTCGGTGTTCCGGCTGCTCGATCCCAGCCCGATCCACTATCAACAGGCGATCGCTATCGCGCTGGTGGGGCTGCTGGTAAACCTCGCCTGTGCCTGGCTGCTCAAGGATGATCACGGCCACCATCACCACGGCCATGGGCATGACCACCATCATGAGCATCACGACCACGATCATCATCATGACCATGACGATCACCACGGCCATCAGGATCTCAACCTGCGCGCCGCCTATATCCACGTGCTGGCGGATGCGGCCACTTCCGTGCTGGCGATTCTGGCGCTGGTGGGGGGTATGTTGTGGGGGGCCGACTGGCTGGATCCGCTGATGGGCATAGTGGGTGCCGGACTGGTCGCGGTATGGGCTTGGGGGCTGCTGCGCGACTCTGGTCGGGTGCTGCTGGATGCCGAGATGGATACCCCGCTGGTGGCGGAGATCCGCGAGGTCATCGCCGAACTGCCACAGACCGAGATCCGCGATCTCCACGTCTGGCGGGTAGGGCAGCAGCAGTATGCCTGCGTGCTCTCTTTGCTGATGGTCAATCCGCTACCGGCGCAGCAGATCCGCGAACGGTTGGCGATCCATGAAGAGCTGGTGCATGTGACCATCGAGATCGCCAGCGAATAAGTAATGATCGGGCTCATGTTGAGTACAAACATTAGTGAGAGATTTATGTTGGTAAAAATCACCACCTGGTTGGCTATTTTCACCAATAAACCCTTCTTGAATTTCCTCATTAAATTCCCATCTATATGTAAAACAACAATAATTTTTCTTGGCACGGCTCTTGTAATGCTATGGGAAGAGATAGCCATCCCATCAACAAGGAGCCAGACCATGAGCGTATTCAGCCGCCTGACCGACGTGATAAATGCCAACCTGCACAGCCTGCTCGACAAGAGTGAAGAGCCGGAGAAGATGCTGCGCCTGATGATCGAAGAGATGGAGCAGGTGCAGGTCGAGATGCGTACCCAGGCCGCCCGCGTGATTGCCGAACAGAAACAGCTGGAGCGTCACCAGCAGGCGTTGCAGGCGCAGATCCTGGAGTGGTCGGCCAAGGCCGAGCTCGCCATCCAGAAGGGGCGTGAGGATCTGGCCCGCGCCGCCCTCACCGAGAAGCTGGCGGAGGTCAAAAAATGTGAACAGCTGGAGCAGGACAAGGCTCGGGTGGCCGAGGTGCTGGCCCAGCTCACCGCCGACAGCGAGCGACTGGCTGCCAAGCTGACCGAGGCCCGCGAGAAGCAGAAACTGCTGACCCTGCGCGAGCAGACGGCCCATAGCCGCATTCGTGCTCGCGCCCAGCTGGACAACCAGCGGATGCATGAGCTGATGGCGCGCTTTGACGGTTTTCAGGGCCGGGTCGATCAGCTGGAAGCCCAGCTGGAGGCGGCCACCCTGGGGCAGAATCCCTCGCTGGAGGCCCAGTTCCGCGAGCTGGAGCTCAATGACGAGATCGAGCGTGAGCTGGCTCGCCTCAAAGGCCAGAAGGCGGAGGTGTAATCATGAGCCCCTGGCCCAAGGATCTGGTGCATCGCAAGCTGACCGGGGTCTGCGCCGGTATTGCCAGGCGGTTGGGGGTCTCCAGAGTCACGGTGCGGGTGGTGGCACTGCTCGCCCTGATCCTGATGCCGCCGCTGGCACTGGCCGCCTATCTGCTGGCGGTGCTGGTGATGCCGCCCCGTTATGAATTGAAGCGCTGGCTGGATTGACCGAAGGGTTGCCAAGCCGGCAGACAAGGTACTGATAAGGAGCAAGTTATGCTGGAATTTTTCATCTTGCTGGTGGTGCTGCTGGTCATGGCACTGACCGGTTTTACCCTGGTAGCCATGTTGCTGGTGAGCGGTCTGTTCGTGCTGCTTGGGGCGCTGGGCGGCATGCTTGCTCTGATCATCAAGCTGGCTCCCTGGTTGCTGCTGGTGCTGGCGGTTTGCTGGCTGATCAGCAACCGCAGCAAGCGTTCCAATACCTACCTCTGACCCGCCTGAGGTTGTGCAAGACGTTGTGTGATGCTCCCTGATTTCCCCTTTCCGGCCACTCATCGAGTGGCCTTTTTTTGCCTGCATCCCTTAAGGTCGGGTCGTTTCGGGTAACCACTGGGGGCTCCAGCTCTGCCAGAGTGCCGGGCTGTGGATCAGCTGCTCCTTGAAGGATTTCGGCTGCCGCTTGAGGCGATATTCGATGCGCAGGGCTGCCCCCTTCTCGCCGACTTCCTGTTGCCACGCCAGCGTCAGTGGCCCCTTGCCGCGCAGGGCGCGAGCGCCCTTGCCACTCTGGTGCTGGCGCAGGCGGCGCAGCGGATCCGTGCTGATCCCGGTATAGAGCAGGCCGGTGGCGGTACGCACCATATAGACAGACCAGCGGGAAGGGGCGGATGGTTGCGGCGCTGGAGTGGTGGTCGCGGGTTCTCTCATTCAAATTCTCTGTGCCAAACTCAGAGGCAACTCAAGGAGGTGCGATGAGAGTCTGGTTTTGGTTGTGGTTACTGTTGTCGGTCCCGGCTCTGGGGGAGACGATCCGTCTCTACGATTACCATCAGCATCCCCCCTTCAACACCGGAGTGGATGCAGGGCTGAGCCGCGAGCTGGTCAAGTATCTCAATGAAAAGCTGGGGGGTGAACCCAGAATCGAGCTCTGGCTGGTCAATCGCGCCCGACTGGCGCTGGAGATGGCAGATCCCGACTTTGACGGTCTGGTAGTCTGGGTCAATCCCGCCTGGGTGGGGGATCCCCATCGCGAGCGCTATCTCTGGACCTTTCCGGTGATGCGCGACACCAACGAGCTGGTCTCGAACATTTACAACCCGGTCACCTATCGCGGGCCTGACTCCCTAAAGGGGCTGGTGTTTGGTGGGGTGGAGGGCTACCGCTATCAGGGGATCGATGATGCGGCTGGCCGCGGGGAGCTGGTGCGTCAGGATGCCAAGAAGGTGAAGACCAACCTCGAGCTGCTGGTGCGCGGCCGCATTGATGTGACGCTGGTCAGTGGTTCATCGCTGGGCTTTTTCATCGACGCACAGCACTATCAGGGAAAGCTGTTTATCTCGCCCTTCCCCCAATCCAGCTATACCCGCCATATCCTGCTTCCCAAATCCCGTCCCGAGCTGCATGCCACCCTCAACGACATCGCCGAGCAGATGGACAGAGATCCCCGCTGGCACAAGGTGTTGGAGTCCTATCGCGGTACGCCCTGAGGGCGGCGCTTGAGCCGGTGCAGCGGTAACAGGCTCACCAGCAGACCAGCCCAGACAAAGGCGAAACCGACAGCCTTGATGGGGTCCGGCGCCTCACCAAACCAGTAGATGGCGAGCAGGAAGGCGAGGCTGGGCTCGATATATTGCAGCAGTCCCACCGTGCTCATCCGGGTTCTCGCCACCGCGTAGCAGAACAGCCCCACCGGCAGCAGAGTAGCGGGCGCACTGCCCATCAGCAGCAGCTTGTCGGCCAGATCCCCGTTCACGAATGCCCCTTCCCCGTGCCATGCCAGCGTGCCGATGATGATCAGCGCGACGGGCAGTTGCACCATGGCTTCCAGATAGAGGCTGGTGCCGGTGTCGTAGTGGATTTTCTTCTTGATAAGGCCATAGCAGGCGAAGTTGGCCCCCATGATGAGGGAGAACCAGGGGAGCTGGCCGTAGCAGAAGAGCATGTAGGCGAGACCCGCCAGTGCCAGAGCGACTGCCAGATGCTTTTGCGGGGTGAGCCGCTCTTTGAGGAAGATGACGGCGAATACGATATTGAACAGCGGGGTCATAAAGAAGGCGAGGCTGGTGGTCAGCACCTGCCCGGTAGTGAGGCACCAGGTGAACATGCACCAGCTGATGGACATCACGGGGCCCGCCAGCAGAATGAGGCCGAGCTGGCGCGGCTCGCTGCGCAGTTGTGCCCAGGGCACCTTGTGGCCAAGCAGCAAAAACAGGGCACCCAGCAGCACCACAGACCAGAGCACCCGGTGGGAGATCAGCTCCCACATGTTGACCTCGGGCATGAATTGATAATAGAGCGGCAGCATCCCCCACAGGATGAAGGAGAGGGTCGCGGTGCCGGTACCTAGCCAGTTTTTCATTATTATCCGTTTATTAAATTAAACACTCATGGCGATAGTAGGGCGCGCGCCCTGTTTCCACAAGAGGGAAAACAGGGAAATGCTGGTACTATCAACGTCATGCAGCGAATCGATAAGTTGTTTGAGCAAATCAGGGCCTGCCGTCTGTGCGAGGCTCATCTGCCGCTGGGGCCTCGTCCGGTGATCCGCGGGGCCGAGAGTGCCCGCCTGCTGATCATCGGTCAGGCGCCCGGCACCCGGGTGCATGCCAGTGGTATCCCGTGGGATGACCCCTCCGGTGACAGGCTGCGCCAGTGGCTCAGTGTCGATAAGGCCACCTTTTACGACGAATCCCGCATCGCCATCATGCCGATGGGGCTCTGCTATCCCGGCAGGGGAAAATCCGGCGATCTGCCACCGCGCCCCGAATGTGCGCCCACCTGGCACGACAAGGTATTGATGCTGTTGCCCAATATCGAACTGACCCTGCTGATCGGCCAGTATGCACAGGCCTACTACCTGCGGGGGGCGGCCAAGGGGTCGCTCACCGAAACGGTGCGCAACTTGGCCGATTATGGCCCCGGCTGGCTGCCGTTGCCGCATCCCTCCCCGCGCAACACCCTCTGGCTCAGGAAGAATCCCTGGTTCGAGCAGGAGATCGTCCCCCATCTGCAGCAAAGGGTCGCCCCGCTTCTGGGGAGACCCTGAGTATTAGAGCGCTGGCTCGGCCAGCGGTTTTGGCTTGCTGCGCGCCATGGCGATGAGCGGCAGGACGATGCAGATACAGCCCAGCAGCAGCGGCAGGCCCGGTTGCTCGTCAAACAGCCACACCCCGATGGCCACCGCCATCAGCAGACCGGTGTACTCCGCCGAGGCGATCTTGCTCGCCTCCGCCTTGCGATAGGCCACCACGCACAATCCCGCATAGACCATGATCAGCGCCGAAGAACCGAAGGCGGGCCACCACATCTGCCACTGCCAGTCGCCCCCTTCCCACAATGCCAGCACCAGGATAAAGGGCATGCTCAGCACGTTGGTGAAAAACAGGGTCTGGGCGATGGGCTGCTTGAGCGGGATCCGCTTGATCAACAGGTTGTTGAGCGCCATGGAGAGCGCCACCCCGAGCGCCGCCAGCGCGGCCCAGTTCACTTCGGTCGGGCGCAGCACGATCAGTACCCCGATAAAGCCGATCAGCGCGGTCAGTACCTTCTGGCGCGAGATCGCTTCCCCCGCCATCCACACCGCCAGCGGCACCATCATCAGGGGGGCGGCATAGAAGAGGGCATTGGCAGTGGCGAGCGGCAAGCGGGTGAGTGCCACCACCATCAGGCAGACGCCGACCGCCCAAATATGGGCCCGCAGCAGGTGCCACTTGATGGCCACCGGCGGGTTGCGGCGCCATGACCAGAGCAGCCAGGGCATCAGCAGAATGGCGGCCGAGAGCTGGCGGAAAAAGACAAACTGGAAGATGGGCTGATCTGGCTCCAGCACCTTTACCAGCGCATCGGAAAAGACCGCCACCATATTGCCCAGCACCAGATAAAGGATGCCGATCCCTACTGCATTCATACCACCTCCCACTTCAGATGAGCGGAGGGTAGCGTGCCGGTTGATATCCAGTAAAATGATAAAAAATGACCACTCATGAGATATTTAGATAATGAAGCTTCCTCCCCTGCGTGCGGTGCAATATTTCGAGGTGGTGGCCCGGCTGCTCAGCTTCTCCCGCGCCGCCCTTGAACTGAACGTCAGCCAGAGTGCGGTCAGCCACCAGATCCGCCTGCTGGAAGATTTTCTGGGTGAGCGCTTGCTGCTGCGTCAGGGGCGGTTGCTCTCGTTGACACCCCAGGGGGAGAGCTACTTCGAAGGGATTGCCGCCGGGCTCAGCCAGATTGCCCAGAGCAGCGAACAGTTGCGCGGGGGCGGCGAGATGCGAGTCCGGCTCGCAGTCTACAGCTCATTTGCGGTGAAGTGGCTGATCCCGCGGTTGGCCGGATTGCGCCAACTCTACCCCGAGTTGGATTTGAGTCTGGAGATGGTGGCGGAGGATCCCGAACTCTCCGATCGGGTGGCGGATTGCTTTATCACCGTCTCACCCCACGGACGGGGCTACTGTCACGATCTTATCTATCAGGAACGGCTCTTTCCGGTCTGTAGTCGCCGTCTGTTGCAGCAGATCAGCGGGGAGTGGCCCGAGGCCATCTGGCAGTTGCCGCTGCTCTCGGTGCAGTCCATTTACAAGGCGCGGGGGGAGGACTGGCAGCGCTGGGCCAAGGCTGGTGGCTTGGTGATCCCTGACGAGGCGCGAATGCACCATTTCAGCCATGTGCTGCTGGCGATGGAGGCGGCAGCCTGGGATCAGGGGGTGGCGTTCGTGAATGACTACATGCTGCGGCCCGATGATCCCCAGCTGGTGGCCTTGCCGGTACACCAGCTGGAGACGGGCGATGCCTTCTACTTTACCTGCAAGCGCTCGCGGGCCCATGAGCCCGCTATCAGCCGGTTGCGCCAGTGGCTGATGATGGAGACACGCCAGAGCATGCCGCTCTAGCCTGCACCGTTACGCTCTCTTGAACTGGCTCAGCACAAACAGGCTGGTGGCGCAGACGACGACCGAAGGCCCTGCCGGGGTGTCCTGATACCAGGAGAGGGTCAATCCACCCAGCACGGCGAGGCAGCCGATCAGCGCGGCAAAGCCTGCCATCTGCTCCGGCGTCTGGCTGAAGCGGCGGGCGGTGGCGGCGGGAATGATCAGCAGGGAGGTGATGATCAGCGCCCCGACAAACTTCATCGCTACGGCGATCACCAGCCCGATCAGCAGCATCAGCACGCAGCGCAGCACATCGACCCGGATCCCCTCTACCCGTGCCAGCTCTTCCGAGATGGTCATGGAGAGCAGGGGATCCCACAGTCGCCACAGGGTGAGCAGCACCAGCGCGCCACCGCCGTAGATCCAGAGCAGATCCATCGGTTGTACCGAGAGCAGGTCGCCAAACAGGTAGGCCATCAGATCCACCCGCACGTTATCCATAAAACTCAAGGTAACCAGACCGAGGGACAGGGCGCTGTGGGCCAGAATGCCGAGCAGGGTATCAGTTGCCACCTGCTGGTTGCGACTCATGATCACCAGCAGCATCGCCATGGCGAGGCAGCAGACCACCACCGCCAGGGTGAGATCGAGCTGCAGCAGGATGCCCAGCGCGATACCGAACAGGCAGGCGTGGGAGAGGGTGTCGCCAAAATAGGCCATTTTGCGCCATACCACGAAGCTGCCGAGGGGGCCGGCCAGCAGGGCGATGCCGAGGCCGGCTGCGAGGGCGTATAACAGAAAGCTGTCCACTTGAATGTCCTGTTGCTTGCGCTATTTGCTGTGAGCGTTGTTGCGAGAGGGCAGGCGGATGACGGGGGCCTGCGGTTCATGATGATGGTGTTCGCCATCGCAGTGGTGGTGGTGGGTATAGACCGCCAGCACCTCCTGCTCCGGTCGCCCGAACAGACGGGCAAATTCGGGGTGGCGGGCCACGCTTTCCGGCTCGCCATGACAGCAGACGTGGCGATTGAGGCAGATCACCTCGTGGGTGCTGGCCATCACCAGATGCAGGTCGTGGGAGACCATCAGCACGGCGCAGTTGAATTCGGCGGCGAGCTTGCCGATGAGGGCGTAGAGCTCGATCTGACCGTTGATATCCACACCCTGCACCGGTTCATCCAGCACCAGCAGCTCGGGCTTGACCAGCAGAGCGCGGGCCAGCAGTACCCGCTGCATCTCGCCGCCGGAGAGCTTCTGCATCCGGTTTTCCAGCAATCCCTCTGCGCCCACCCGAGTTAGCGCCTCCTCGATGGAGAGGCGGCTATTTTTGCCCAGTTGCAGGAAGCGACGCACCGTCAGCGGCAAGGTGGGATCCAGATAGAGGCGCTGGGGCACATAGCCGACTCTCAGGTCGCGGCTGCGGGTGATCTTGCCCGAGTCCGGGGTGAGCAGACCCAGCACCAGCTTGCTCAGGGTGCTCTTGCCCGCCCCGTTGGGGCCGACGAGCGTGGTGATTTTGCCTTTATTGAGGGTAAAGGAGACCTTGTCGAGCACAGAGCGTCCATCAAACGAGAGAGAGACCTCTTTCAGCTCTACCAGTTGGCTCATGACAACTCCGGGGTTTACAGCTAGTGAGAGTTATAATATAACAAAAAGCGGCTGTTATATTATCACATACTCACCCCCTGACGAGATTCACCAATGAGAATTATTGCGCTTTTCACTGCCCTGCTGGCGGTGAGTTTGCCTGTTCGTGCCATTGAGGTACTGACCACCATCAAGCCCCTTGGCTTCATCGCCGCGGCGATCACTGACGGGGTGAGCGAGCCCAAGGTATTGCTGCCGACCGGTGCCTCTCCCCACGATTTCTCCCTGCGTCCGTCCGATATTCGCAGCATCAACAGTGCCGATCTGGTGGTGTGGGTTGGCCCCGAGCTGGAAGGGTTTATGGCCAAGCCGCTGGCCAATCATCCCCATGCTTTGGCCCTGACTCAGGTTGAGGGAATGCCGCTGTTCAACTACGCGACTCAGGATAGTCATGATTCCCATGACCATGATGATCACGATCATGCCGCCCACGAGCACGGTGACCATGATGAAGGGCATGAGGGGCATCATCACGAAGGGGTCGATCCCCATATCTGGCTTGGCCCGACGCAGGCCAAAGTGATTGCCAAGGCGATCGCAAGTGAATTGGGCAAGCTGGATCCGGCCAATCAGGCTCGCTATGACGCCAACCTCGCGGCATTTGATACTGAGGTGGATGCCAAAGACAAGGTGATTGCCGGCCAGATGAAGGCAGTGAATGAGAAGGGGTACTTTGTCTTCCACGAGGCGTATGGCTACTGGGAGCGCCACTACGGCATGAGTTCAAAGGGTCACTTTACCGTGAGCCCTGAGCGTCGCCCGGGCGCCAAGACCCTGGTGGATATCCGCAAGGCACTGGAAGAGAAGCAGGCGAGCTGCATTTATGCCGAGCCGCAATTCTCACCGGCTGTGATCGAATCGGTGGCACGCAATACTGGCGCCAAGGTGCTGTTGCTGGATGAGGTGGGTGAACTGGTGCCACTCGGCCCGGATGGTTATCCCCAATTCATGCAGCAACTGGCAGACGCATTTGCCCAATGTCGCTGATCAGCGGCTGAGCCTCTCATCCGGAGGGGCTATACTGACCTCCAGCATCTGACATGGAGTGTCCGGTATGAAATGGTTGTTGATCCCGGCTTGCACGTTGGCGCTATGTTGCGCCAACGTGCAGGCTTCGCGTCTTTCTGAATATATTGCCAGTCCGGATCTGCGGGCCAAGCTGCAGGAAGTGTATGGTGGCCGGGCCATCCAGCGGGCCGAGGCATTTTCTCGCTTGCTCACCCCCAGAGCGGGTACAACCGACCAGCAGAAGATCGAGCTGGTGAACAACTACTTCAACAATCTCACCTACAGTGAAGACCCCAAGCTGTGGGGTGATGAGGATTACTGGGCCAATCCGCTGGAGTTCATCGGTGCCCGGGGTGGGGATTGCGAGGACTATAGCATCTCCAAATACTACACCCTGATGGAGCTGGGGGTGGATGAGAAGAAGCTGCGACTGGCCTACGTCAAGGCGGTGCGTTACAACCAGTTCCACATGGTGACGCTCTACTTCCCGACACCCAAGGCTGACCCACTGGTGCTCGACAACATCAACAGCCGGATCCTGCCGGGCAGCAAGCGTACCGATCTCATTCCCGTTTACAGTTTCGATGCCAAAAGCATCTGGATCATGAAGTCACGGCGGGAAGGGACGCTGGCGGGGAGTGCCGATCGGTTGGCGCAGTGGACATCGATGAAGACCCGTTTCTCCAGCGAGCAACTGCGCTCTCCTCGTCGTCAGTTATAGCTTGCCCGCCGCCTTCAACTCATCGAAGTATTTCGCCGCGCCCGGATGCTGTTCAATGCTCAGCACTGGGCCGGTTTTATTGCGTGCCCGGTGAAACATATTGGCGTAGCCATAAGTCTGCTCATTGAACTTGGTTTGCTGGGTCAGCATGGCCTTGGTCAGACGATAGACAGACTCTTCCGGCATGGTGGCATTGGTAACCAGGGTGGCGGCAATGGCAAAGGTGGGCGTCGCCTTCAGATTGCCGGGGTAGATGCGGGCAGGCACCTGACTGCGTTGGTAATATTTGACCCCCTTGAGTAGCTGATCCCGGGTGGCCCCATCGATGGGGAGGAAACTGACCGCGCAACGTTTGGCGGTGTCGAGCACAATCCGGTTAGGGTGTCCCATCACCAGTGCAAATGCGTCGATCTGCTTGCTGCAGAGCGCATCCGGCAGGTTGGCCATGCTCTTCAGATCGAGATCCTGCTCTTTTGCTCCCAAGATGTTGAACAGGGTCAGCGCCGTTTGGCGGGTTCCCGAGTTCTTCAACCCCATGTCGATGGGGGCGAGCTTGAGCTGTTCCAGTGAAGTGATATCGCCATCGGCACGGATCACTATGGTGAAGGGCTCGGCATGGGTGGCAAACAGGGCGCGCAGCTCAGGTTGCGGCTGCGTGGCAAAAGGGCCCAAGCCCTGGCTTGCCTGATATAGCCAGTCTGACTGCACCATGGCGTAGGCGGTCTCGCCACTCTTCAGCCGCTTCAGGTTTTCTATTGAACCCGATGAGCTCTGCAATGTGCACGCAAGTTGCTCATCGACCTCATGGGCCAGACGGCAAAACTCTTTGGTTATCTGGTGATAAATCCCCTGATCACCCCCGGTGGTGATAGTGACGGTTTCAGCCATCAGGCCGGATTGCCACAGCAGGGGCAACAGCATGGCGAGCTTCTTCATGATTGCGTCTCCTTGGCATAACCATCGATACCCCAGGTCCGCAGTTTGTCGATGTCGCGGCATTCTCCCGATTCTGCCAGCAGGGTATAGCCAGCGGCATGCATGGTTTGGGAGAGCAGATTCCAGTAGAGCGGCGCATCGGTCAGCTGACAGCTGATAAAAATGGGATTGAGCGGGTCAAGTTGATTAAAGGTATCCGCATTGAGGGGAATGGCGCTGAAGGCGAGCTCACACCCCTGTTCCTGCAACGCGGCCAAGGTAGACTGGCCGTGGGTGGGGAATGTGGCTACATCCCAGCGCCAATCCAGTGTTTTTCCTCGACCCTGGCTTAGCAGAGGGGCGATCTCGGACCATTGCGGGTGATTGAGCAGGGAGAGGGGCAGCAAGACCCCTTCTATATGAGAGTGCTGCCACTGTTGCAGGGCGCTCTGGATGGTTGCGAGATCGCTGTCGGCACCGAGGGGCTGACTGGGCAAGAAACGCTGATAGAGCGCGATCTCCCCTTGTGTGGAGACAAATTTTTGCAGTTGCCCGCCTTCCGGCAGTGGGCTCACTCCTTGCAGCGGCTGTGGGGTCGTCAGTGGCAGCTGTTTTCCCAGCTGGGTGATCTTGAGTCGTTGTTGCAGCAGATCCCGTTTGCGTTCGGAAACCAATTGGTTGATGGAAAGTGCCACTTCTTTGAGGTCTTGCAACCAGGGAGTGGGCAGGGTGCTGTTGAACTGGTGTGTGCGGATGCGGATCAGCTGCAGGTTGATCTGCTCCAGGGGCTGCAGCAGGCGTTTGCAGACCAGAGAGATGATCAGGGTAAATACGACGAGGCCCACCAGCAGCGCCAGACCGGTGCGACTGATGGCATTCCACAGATGCTGATAGGCGTAGCCGCTATGCCCCTCAAGGGTCAGAGTGCCCAGCATGCGCCAGCCATCGGTCAACTCTTGCTCAATCTTGACGGGGGGCATGCCGATAACCGAGGGAAGCCAGCCGGGGACATTTTGCTGGGTAGAGTGGAAGACCTTCTGAAACAGCAACTGGCCATCAGGATCGATCAGGGTGACCGAGCTGACGAAGCCGCCATCGAACATGGCATTGACTATGGTCTCGGCCAGCACATTGTCGTCATTAAGCAGGGTTCCTTGCAGCACCAGCCCGAGAGCGGTGATGGCGGTTTCCAGGTTGGCTGACATCTGGTCGAGGATGGATTGGCGGACCGTCGTGACTTCCAGTGCAAGCAGCAGCGCTGCACCGATCAGGAACAGGACGACAATTATTCTGATTAACAGTTTTGCTAACGACATACCCACTCCATGGAAAAGTTATCGCAACATTTCAGGTTTCTATTCAGTATCGAATCCGACCCGGTTCTTAAAAATAGGAAAAAATGGTTAAAAAAGACGATCATTTCTGCCCATCCGGGCGGGTTATGCATAAAATGTGAGGTTCATGCAGATTGTGATGAACTATTTGTAACTATTTGTGTCCAACAAACAGTTTTATACGGTTTTGTCACAACTGACATCGCAACTCACACTCTTTAGATCTAAATACAGGATAGCGGATGAAACGTCTCCGTCCCTTGGTAGTACAGGCTGCCAATTGGGAACCACCGGTTCCCCGCAAACACTTTTACGCCATGCTGATGCTGACGGCCATGACCCTGTCAGCAGTGGCATTATTGCCAGCTCCGGGTGACATCCTAGAGCGGCCGCTGCGTCTTGAGTTGCCCATTGATACCGCAGGTACGGCAACCAACGAAAACAACACCGACTTTAACGAAATCCCCGATCACGAACTGGTTGATCAGAGTGCGCCGGATGACGACATCCCGGTCGACACCACCCCCCAGTGGCAGGATTACCGGGTCCGCAACGGCGAAAATCTGACCGCCATTTTTAACAATCTCGGTCTCTCCACCACCACCCTCTACAAGGTGCTGGACGCGGACAACAAGAATTATCTGGCGCGCCTCAAGCCGGGCCAGAATATCGAGCTGCTGATCGATCAGGACAACATCCTGCAGCAACTTAAAATCCGCCTGAACATCAAGCAGACGCTGGTGATGACGCGCAGCGACGATGCCTATACCGCCTCCATGATCAATGAGAAGGTCGAGTGGCAACCGCAGCGTTACAACGGCGTGATCAACGGCAGCTTCTATGTCAGTGCCCGCAATGCGGGGATTCCGGCCAACCATATCCAGAAAATTGCCAACCTGTTCCAGTGGCGAATGAATTTCGCCAAGGATTTGCAGAAGGGCGACAAGTTCAAAGTGCTGGTACGCCAGGAGACGGTGGAAGGCAAGAGCACTGGCAACAGCCAGCTGCTGGGTGTGGAAGTGACCAGCCAGGGCAAGACGGTGTCGGCCTGGCTCTCCGATGACGGCAACTATTACGACGGTCAGGGCAACAGTCTGGAGCGCGGATTCCGCCGCTACCCGACCCACAGCCGCTATCGGATCAGCTCCAACTTCAACCCAGCGCGCAAACATCCGGTAACCGGTATGGTGCGTCCTCACGAGGGCACCGACTTCGCAGTGCCGGTGGGCACGCCAGTGCTGGCGACCGGTGATGGTATCGTCCAGAAGGCAACCAGCCACCCGCTGGCGGGTACCTATATCGTCATCAAGCATGGCCGTACTCTCTCTACCCGTTATCTGCACCTGAGCAAGCTGCTGGTCAAAACCGGTCAGCGAGTGAAGATGGGCGACAAGATCGGCCTCTCCGGCAACACAGGTCGCTCGACCGGTGCTCACCTGCACTACGAGCTGCGGATCAACAACCGCCCGGTCAATGCCATGACTGCCAAGCTGCCGATGGCTGAACCGCTCAGCGGCAAGGAGCGTCGTCAGTTCCTTGCCAAGGTGAAGAGCTACCGCAAGGAGTTGGCTGCGGGTTGATACCTGTCGTCACAGCCTGAAATGAAAGGCCCCGCCAGATTGACGGGGCCTTTTTACATGCGCCGTGAGGGTCAGTAACCCTTGTCGAAGTCGATCTTGCCATCCAGTGGCTGGCCATCGATAAAGCGGATGTAGTTGCGCACAAAGATCTGGGCCACATCATCCGGGAAGCTGTAGGCGCTGTTGTGGGGGGTGACGATGAGGTTGGGTTGGCCCCACAGTGGACTGTCGGCAGGCAGCGGCTCCTGCTCGAACACATCCAGCACCGCCATCGCCAGCTTGCCGGTACGCAGTGCGGTGAGCAGATCGCCCGAGTGCACGGCGCTGCCACGACCGACGTTGAACAGGATGGCGCCCGGTTTGCAGTGTTCGAAGCGGGCGGCATTGAACAGATGACGGGTATCGCGGGTGGCTGGCAGCACGCTGACGATGACATCGGCCTGCGCCAGCATCTTGTTGAGCGCAGGTAGCTGATAAACCTGATCAAACCCGGCTCGCTCCCGACCGCTGCGGCTGATGCCCAGCACCTTCATGCCAAAATGTTTGCCGGTGTGGGCAATATGCTGGCCAATGCTGCCGGTCCCCAGGATCAGCATGGTGCGCCCCTTGAGGCCCTGATAGGGGTGACTCTGCCACAGCCGCTGTTTCTGCTGCTCCCGATAAAGGGGAATTTGGCGCATCAGGCTGAGCAGATGACCAAAGACATACTCGCTCATCAGCGGGCCGAAGATGCCGCGCACATTGGTGAGCTGGTAGTCGCGGCGACTGTCAGGGTCGAGCAGCACATCGACTCCCGCATAGGTGGACTGGAACCAGCTCAGCTTGTTGGCTTTGGGCAGCAGCGGTTTGGCACGGGCCGGTTCGGCCATCAGAATATGGGCTTCGCCGATCAGCTTCTCGGCATCGCTCTGGTTATCGGCTCGCAGAATGCGCAGATGGGGGAGATTGGCGGCCTTGAGCAGCCGTTCGTAGTGAGCATTATCCTGGCTGAGCAAAAGAAGGGTACGTTGGCTCATACTCTTGTTCCTTATCAGAATTTGCGGCGCAACAAGATGCCGCTCTCGACCCATCTTACCTGACTTCATATCGCAACATAGCCGACCAGGGCGCTTTTTCGTTTTCGCCGCGCGCCTCGTGGGCTACAATCTGCCCCACATTTTGCAAAGGATCCGACTCCAGTGTTTGGTGACAAGTTTTATAAGCGACTGGCCGAGCTACAGCCTTGGCAACAGACCGTCTACACCCTGGCGCTGGCAGAGCGCATGTACCCCAACTATGCCCTGTTCTGTCAGGCCTCCGGTTTTGGCAATGCTGGCGCTTTCCGGCATGCGCTGGATCAGATGTGGGTCTACCTCACCGTCAAGGGATCCCGGGTCAATCTGGGTGCCATTCTCGAAGAGTTCGAGTCTCACATTCCGGATCCCCGCAAGTTTGAATCCTACGGTGCCTATCCGGCGCTTGATGCCTGTGTTGCGCTGGGCTGCGCCTATAACTCGGTGATCTGCCGGGTCGGCGAAGAGGCCAACGATGCCAGTCATGCGTCAGTCGGTACCGTGGCCGGTTTTATCGAGCTGCTGGAAGAGCGGGATCTGACCGAAGAGGAGCTCTACGAGCACGAGTACATGGAAGCTGAGCTGGAGTTCCAGGTTGAACTGCTCAAGCGGGTTGCTCATGAGCGCGACAGCGATCGTATTCTGGCCATCAGAGTATTCGCCTCTCAGGATGGTGTCTCCAATATCGGGATCAGCCTGGAAGAGTAATTCTCTGCGGCCCCTGATCGAAAAAGCTCCCGTTCGGGAGCTTTTTTTATGCCTGAAATTGTGCAACTGCTTATGCCTGCTCTTCGGTGAGGGGTCTGACGCTCAGCACCGGGGCGGCATCGATTTCGTCTGCATTCATCATGGAGGAGATGCGTTGCAGGGAAGAGAGCAGCAGCGTCTGCTCCCACGCTTCCAGTGCCTGAAAACGCTGGATGAAGCGCTCTTGCAGCGGGGTCGGGGCCTGAGCCAGCAGGGCGCGGCCTGCGTCAGTCAGTGTCGCGTGAACCTTGCGCTTGTCGGTATTGCTGCGAACGCGCTGCACCAGTTGGCGGCTCTCCAATCGGTCCATGATGGTGGTGGCGGTGGCCTGGCTCATGTTGGTGTGATCGGCCAGCTGGCGCATGGAGATCTGTCCCAGCTCGTCGATCCCTTTGAGCAGCAAGAGTTGCGGGGAGGTGAGCCCGGCTTCTTTGATCAAGCGCCTGGAGTGCATGTCGATGGCACGAATAATCTGGCGCAGGGCGACCAGCACTTCATCATGTTTTTCCATGGGGTGTGCGTCATTGGAGGGCTATGGAGAGGGGCAAAATTTTCCGCCTAATTCGTCACAAGGTCAATATGGTTTTTGCTGTAATGATTTCTGCTCTAACTAATTTTGTGTTAGGTTGACGGGCATTTCACGGATTCACCCTGACATTTGAGGAGCGAAATGATGAATGACGAGCTGGATATCAAGTCTCTGGTGGCCGAGTTACGTGTGGTCAGAGTGCGCTATGAACTGCCGGATACCTCGGCTTTCGTGCGCTATCAGCCTGCCTATGATGAAGACCCCAACAACCTCAAGGTACACCACTATGATGGTGAGTTACCCCTCTCTTGCAGTGAGACAGGTACTTTCAACCTAAAGGAGTTGGTGAATGAATTGCGCTACGCCTATGTGCTGGTGCACCTCTTTCCTGACGAAAGTGCCATGAACTTCTATCTGACCGGCCTCGATACCGGCCTGGCCCAGCTGGAGTTCATCGGTGGCTCTTACGACTTCAATCGCCTCTGGATCACCAGCGGTATCTCCAATCTGGGCGTCCCCATGGCCATCTTCCTTGGCAAGCGTCACGCCGTGAATGGCCAGCCCTCGGTCTCGCTGGTGGATCACCGCGAACAAGCAGCTGGCAAACTGGTCTATCGCGCCATAGGCGGTGCCGGTGATCATGTGGGCGAAGACTTTTTCAACAACGACTAAGGAGGCTGGATGCGAGCAAGCAAAGGGCTATTGAAAGGCCTCAACCCGACCATGGCCATGACGGCCCTCACCGTGATCACCCTGTTTTTGCTGTTTGGCGTATTTGTTCCCGATACCGCGGCCGCCTGGTTTGTCGGTGCCAAGGATCAGATTATTGCCGGGTTCAAGTGGTACTACATTCTGGTGGTCGCCCTGTTCCTGTTCTTCGCTGTCTACCTGATGTTCAGCCGTTTTGGCAGCATCCGGCTGGGTGACGACGACCAGGTACCGGAGTTCGGCTACTTCGCCTGGTTCTCCATGCTCTTTAGCGCGGGCATGGGCATCGGTCTGGTGTTCTGGAGCATCGCCGAGCCGATGAACCATCTGCAGGGCAATCCGTTCATTACCGAAGGGATGACCCCGGAAGCGGCCCAGATCGCCATGCGCCTCACCTTTTTCCATTGGGGCCTGCACCCCTGGGCCATCTATGTGATCGTTGGCCTATCGCTGGCCTTTTTCAGTTATCGTCGCAAGTTGCCGCTGGCGATCCGCTCCGTGCTTTACCCCATCCTCGGTGAGCGCATCTACGGCTTCTGGGGCCATGCGGCCGATGTGCTGGCGGTGTTCGGCACCGTGTTCGGGGTGGCAACCTCCCTTGGTCTGGGGGTCTCCCAGATGAATACCGGCCTCAACCAGATGTTTGGTATGGCGGTGTCGCAGTCCAACCAGCTCTGGCTGATTGGCGGTATCAGCCTGATCGCCACTCTGTCGGCGGTCTCCGGGGTCGGGCGAGGGGTGAAGATCCTCTCCGAGCTCAATATCTGGCTGAGCGTCTTCGTACTTGCGCTCTTTCTGGTGTTGGGGCCGACCACCTATATCCTCAACGCCTATGTGCAGAATATCGGTGATTACCTGCAGAACATCGTCAAACTGAGCTTCTGGACCAACACCGAAGCCAACGGCACCTCGGCCTGGCAGTCGAGCTGGACGGCGTTTTACTGGGGCTGGTGGATTGCCTGGGCGCCGTTTGTCGGCATGTTTATCGCCCGCATTTCCAAGGGGCGTACTATCCGCGAGTTTGTGCTCGGTGTGCTGCTGGTACCCTCGCTGCTCGGCATGTTCTGGCTCACCGTGTTTGGCGGTACGGCGATGAATCTGGAGCTGTTCGGTGGTGGTGGCGTGGTCGCTGCGGTCAATCAGGATGTGACGCTGGCGCTTTACAAGACGGTGGAACTGCTGCACTGGGATACCTTCGGCTGGATCGCCAAGGTCGTGTTGACCCTGCTCATCTGCACCTACTTCATCACCTCCAGTGACTCGGGCACGCTGGTCATCACCACCCTGCTCTCCATCGGTGATCAGGAGCCGCCGGTACTGCACCGCGCCGTATGGGGTCTGGGGCAGGGGCTGGTTGCCGCTATCCTGCTGGTCTCTGGCGGCCTGGCAGCCTTGCAGGCAGCCAGCATCATAGCCGCGCTGCCGTTCTCGGTGATCATGCTGGCGATGTGCTATTCGCTGATGCTGGGGCTCAAGCAGGAGAGCCAGCGCCAGTTTGAGTATCGCCAGAATCTCAAGCGTCACGATGGCTCATCCCATATGAGCCTGATGGAGCGAATTGGTCCCGCATAACGGCACCAGCAGGGGTTAGCGCCCCCTCACATATCAATCTGGATGCAAAACGGCCGCCCTGGCGATGCTCTCCTTGCGGAGCTCATCATCAGGGCGGCCGTCTGTTATGGGGCCGAGGTTACTCCTCGATAAAGGTCCACTCATCCTTGACCCGGCTGATGGCATCAGTACGCTTTTTGGCCAGCTGCTCCTTGATCTCTTCTCCCTTGTAACCGGCCGCCACTATCTCTTTCACCGGCACCGCCTGGGCGGCAGCCAGCGCTTCGGCCACATAGTCCGGCTCGGCGTAGACCCGCTCCTCGAAACCGGTACGGCCATGGAAGTCGGCGCGGCAGGCATCCAGCAGCTGGGCAAAGCGCTCGGGGCGACGCCAGGCATCAGCCTTGTCGAACACCTTGAGCAGGGTGGCGGGCTTGAGCTCAAAGGCGATATGGATGTGGGTGTGCAGATCGCTCACCAGCAGCGCCAGATCCCGGCACTCGTTGGGAACCCGGAACCGCTCGCACAGGGCGCGAATAAGCGGCAGCCCCTTCTGGCC
>NZ_JBFODN010000168.1:0-7077 GCF_040908345.1 Aeromonas sp. R3-1 | reverse complement strand
TTCACATTCTGCTCATGCGCCCCTTGCCAAGCGAGGGGCGCATGGCTAACGTCACTCTCCTGTTTCAGGAGGGATCTCATGCGCTATATCGATTTACGAAGTGACACCGTCACCCAGCCTACTGACGCCATGCGTCAAGCCATGCTCCACGCCGCAGTCGGTGACGATGTCTATGGTGAAGATCCGGGCGTCAACGCGCTGGAGGCCTTTGGGGCAAGATTGCTGGGCAAACAGGCGGCGCTGTTTGTGCCGTCCGGCACCATGTCCAATCTGTTGGCGGTGATGAGCCACTGTCAGCGCGGTGAGGGGGCTATCCTCGGCAACGCCGCTCACATCTATCGCTATGAAGCGCAGGGGAGTGCCGTGCTGGGCTCCGTAGCCCTGCAACCCTTGCCGATGCAGCGCGATGGCACGCTGGCATTCGATGATATCAAGGCTGCGCTGGCCCCTGATGATGCCCACTTCGTCCAGACTCGCCTGATCTGCCTTGAGAACACCCACAACGGCAAGGTGCTGCCGCTCTCCTATCTGCAGGAGATGGGGGCATTCGTTGCCGATCGCGGCTTGAAGCTTCATCTCGATGGCGCCCGGCTCTTTAACGCCGCCGTGGCCAGCGAGACCCCGGTCGGGGTGATCGCTGCACCGTTTGACAGCATCTCGATTTGTCTCTCCAAGGGGTTGGGCGCACCGGTGGGCTCGCTGCTGGTGGGCAGCCACGATTTCATCGCCCGTGCGCGCCGCCTACGCAAGATGCTGGGGGGTGGCATGCGTCAGGCGGGGATTCTGGCGCAAGCCGGTCTGTTTGCCCTCGAGCAGCATGTGACCCGTCTGGCCGATGATCACCGCCGTGCCAAACGGCTGGCCGAAGGGTTGGCTGCACTCCCGGGCATCGAGCTCGACCTCTCGCTGGTGCAGAGCAACATGGTGTTCCTGCGGCTGCGTGAGGGGGAATCGGCCCCTCTGCTCGCTTTTATGAAGGAGCGGGGGATCCTCTTCTCCGGTTACGGCGAGCTGCGGCTGGTGACCCATCTGCAAATCAACGATGACGATATTGAAGAGGTGATCGACGCCTTCACCGAGTATCTCGGGGCGCGTTGAGACGGCTGGTGAGGTAGAGGTTATACCAAGACCTGTTCATACCGAAATAACAGAGGGCGCCGCGGCGCCCTCTGTTATTTGCTGCAAGCTCAAGCCTGCCGCTGGCCGTTCATCAGCATGGCCTCATCAGTGGCATCGTAGATCATCACCGCGATGTGGGTCACCTGACCGCCGAAATCGGCCAGTGGCACCAGGGTCAGGTTCTGGAACATGTGGGGGGCCGAGCCGGTAATGGGGCGGTAGTTGGAGAAACGCAGCAGATAGGGCTTCTGCTCCCAGGTGCTGAAGGCGCGGTTGTTGAGTTTGAAGACCATGTTGGCCTTGCGTTCGAACCAGGCTCTGTCCACATCGGGGAAGAGCTCGAACAGTACGCCATCGCGCACGTCACTGGCCAGTCGGCCGCTGTGGCTCTCCATAAAGCCGTTCCACACCTGTACCTTGTACTCCTTGTCGAGCACAACCAAGCCTACGTCCAGGTTCTGGACTATGTTCATCAACCAATGAAATTCACGGATTTCCATAGTCACTCCTAGAGCATGTGCATGATTTTGTTGTTCATGGTGGCGATGGAATCTTCGGTAAACAGCAGCAGCAGATCACACTGCACCGCGTAATCCTGGATCCGGTAGTTGATCTCGATGGCGAGCGTGCGGCGCCAGCGACTCTTGTTGGTGTTGATCAGCTCGTTGATGGGTCTGTGCTGGCCGAGCACCACAGGGTGCCCCTGACTGAAGGGGGTGTCGAGCTGGTTGGCGTAGCCGCGCAGGAAGGCGCCGATCAGCACGTTGGCGGTATCCATCAACAGCTCCAGTTCGGCGGTGCGATCCAGCGTCCCCTGATGGTTCATCAGCTTGGCCAAATCTTTGAAGCTGGAGTCATGGAACAGGATCAGCGCTTCACCGGCGATCCCCGCTCCGATAAACCCCTGACAGACGGCGGAGAGGGTATCTGAATCCGCAGCGGCCGAGAGGGCCATGTGCAGCTCGGAGACCTCCAGCACGTTGACGTTGGGGATAGGCAGTACCACGAAGGCGTTGAGCAGACGAGCCAGCAAGTCGGCGGCCTGACCCATGGAGACGTTGGCCAGCTCCTGATAGACATCGCGGATTTCGGGGGTGATCTTGACGCCTGCATCGGCTACCACGCCGCTTGTCAGCTGCTCGGGGGCGCTTGGTTGACCACTCGGGGCGGCACTCCAGAAACCGTGTTGTTTGAGCAGGGCGAGCAGGGTTTCTGGGGCGGCGGGTTTCTTGATGAAATCGAGCGCCCCCAGCCCCATGACCCGTTGATAGGCCTCTGGTTGGATATCCCCGGAGACCACGATCACCTTGTTGCGCAACCCCTCCCGTTGGAGGGTCTCCAGCACGCCGTAACCGTCCATCTCCGGCATGGTCAGGTCGAGGAAGATGAGATCGCCATGACCCATCAGCACCTGTTCGATCCCTTCGAGACCATTGGCTGCGTAGTGCAAATCGACTTTCCAGTCGGCCGGGAGCGCCCGCGCCAGCTGTTTGCGGGCGAACCCGGAGTCATCACATATCAATACATTCATGGCGTTAGGCAGGCTCTGTTGGCAAGGGATGCTATAAGTGTGGCCCGCTAACGGTCAGATGCAATGGGTGAGGCTATCACCTTGTGAAAATTGGTTGTCCCACTGCCGATTGCGATAGCGTGCTGAGTATTTTTCAACAAATTCAACGAACATCTTAACACGCAACGGAGCGAACTGGTGCTGGCAACACAACATGTAGAAGGGGCGATTGCCGGTTTGCCAGTCGGTCAGTACCGGCACCAGTTGCTCGTCATGGAGGAAGCTGCTCAGATAGTGCAGCGGGGCGTTGACGATCCCCAGATGACGCCGGGCTGCGCGTACCGCGGCCTGGGTCTGGTTGACGGTCAGTTTGGCGCTGCGTTTGATGCAGACGCTCTGGCCATCCTTGTCGGTCAGCTGCCAGTGCTGGTGAGGCCAGCAGTAGATGAGATCATGCTCTTCCAGCTGGTTGGGATGGGAGGGAGTGCCCTTCTTGGTCAAATAGAGTGGTGAGGCAAACAGGCCGTACTCGATATGGCCGAGACAGATCGCATTGGGCAGCGACTGGGGCAGCTCACCGTTGAAGAACACCAGATCCCGATCATTGTCGAACAGGTGCTGGTGATCATTGGTCTGGGTGATATCGAACTGTACCTCGGGATAGTGCAGCCCGAATTCGGCCAGCATATCGATGAGGATGGTGTTGGAGAGCGCGATCGGCGCAGCTATCCGAATAAGCCCGGTGATATCGGCCTCTTGACCCTGGATCTCGCTGGTGGCCTGCTCGATTTGTGCGAGTGGCGTGCAGAGACGTTCGTAGTATCTGAGGCCATCATCGGTAAGGCGGAGCTTGCGGGTAGAGCGATGTAGCAGGGAGCAACCCAGTTGCTCTTCCAGCTGGGAAATGCGTCGACTGATGGTGCCTGTTGGCATGCCCAGTGCGGCTGCAGCGTGGGAGAATCCTCCCTCTTGCACCACCTTGACGAACAGGTAGAACTCTTCGATGTGCTTCATAAACGCTGTTCTGGGTGTAACAAGGGGGCAACCATAAAAAGAGCGTTCCGGGTTGGCAAGGTTAATTCAGCGTTTAATTGATCTGGATTCGATTTCTGTTGATACCAGTTCTCCACCCGCCCGTCATCTCAGTTTCTCCGAGCTGGTGATTATTCCGGCACGATGCCAAATGGTACTGCGGCAGTGATGTTTGCCATATTCCCTGATTTGTTCCGCTATAACCGCAGGCGAAGGCCGATATTGCAATCTGATGGAAGGAATCTGGGTTGCTCTGCGTACTCAGCCGGGATGGTTTGCCATCTACAGCTAATGTGATGCAGATCATATATTCGGGTTTTGCTCATTGCCTGTTGAAAAATGAATTTGGGGTATATCAATTCCGCCTTAGTGAACTATTTTTGTCCGTTTTGGCGTTTTTTTGGCTGTTTATCCATCCGCTTGGTTAATTAATGGAAGCTTTGTGACAGAGAGTGATGACTATTTCCACCATTGATTTAAATGTTAATAACAAATTTGTCGCAGCAAATATGCAATTGCTCTTTCAAGGTCTCGAGTGGATAGCTCTTAGTGCTTGTTTTTACTGGGGAAAAAAGTTAAAAATCGACTATATGATTTGCCTGGATTAACAGGGTCCTTGGCTGAGTCCTTTGTAGTATTGCCGTACAGGCTGCCCTGTTGTTGATATCTGAAATAGTTTTGTCCGCTCTTGGCTATGTGAAAAGGGATAATGGCCGAGAGGTATTTGCACCTTGCATTCTGCAGCTAGCGGTTTGCCAGATCTGTTTTCCGGTTAACCAGTGACCATCCAGCATGAATGACCTTGACCAGATGAATACGCTTGACGAACGGTTACTGAAGACGATGGATGTTCTGCATACCCCGATCTGGGTTTATGACATCGAGCATCACCATATTTTCTGGGCAAACAGCGCCGCGCTCTCCGTGTGGGAGGCGACGTCCCTCGACGAACTCTGCTCCCGCGACTTCTCTGCCGATATGGCAACCGCCATCGATCTGCTGCTGCAGCGCTATCTGGGTGATTTTCAGCAGGGGCGCAGTTACAACGAGTGGTGGACCCTCTCCCCAAAGGGGGTCAAGAAGCAGATCTATCTGCGCCTCTCCGGTATTCAACTGGCTGGCCGGCTGATGATGATGACCGAAGCGGTGCTCGACTCCGATACCCTCTATCAGGAGTCCTCGCTGGCAACCGGCGATACCCTTGCCTGCCTGTTCGATAGCCACGGTGTGTTCGAGAGTGGCAACTATCACTTCGAAATGTGTTTTGGCCACCAGATCGCCAAGCTCTCCCAGGTTTTCTCCGGCAATGATGACAGCTTCTACCAGAAGCTCTCCCGTCTCGATGAGGTGGTGACCGAGGGGGAGTGCCGAACCCTCAAGGGGATGCGCTGGTTCCAGTATCAGTTCCGCTATATCCAGCAGGGGGCCCGCATTCTGCTCACCATGCGGGATATTACCGATCGCAAGCTCGAGGAGCTGGAGCATCGCCACCTCGCCTGGCACGACTCCCTGACCGGCCTGCTCAATCGGTATGGCTTGATGAAATCCCTTGAGGCCTATTGCGGGCTGGGGGAGCGTTTCGCGCTGGTGTTCATGGATCTGGACAACTTCAAGCTGGTCAACGACAACTACGGCCACAAGGCGGGAGATCGCCTGCTGGAGCGGGTCGCCGGTCGCCTCAAACAGATTTGCCCGCGGGATGTGGAGCTGGCTCGCCTCGGTGGCGATGAATTCACAGCACTGGTGCCGCTGGGCAATCAGGGTGATCGGGCGCAAGAGGTGGCCGATCAGATGCTCTCCCAGATGACCAAGCCGCTGCAACTGAGCGGGCTGCCGGAGGTGACCATCGGCGGCAGTATCGGTATCGCCATCTATCCCGATGATGCGGATGACGGGGACAACCTCATCACCCGTGCCGATATGGCCATGTATCAGGCAAAGCAGATGGGGCGGCTGCGCTGGCAGCGTTTCACCCCCAGCATGCAACAGACCCTGCAGCGCAAGCTCAATCTCAAACAGTTTCTGGCCAAGGCCATCGGCCGTCAGGAGCTGAGCCTCTGTTACCAGCCGCAGGTCGATGCCGCCAAACGGCGTCTGATCGGTTACGAGGCGCTGCTGCGCTGGTACAACCCGGTGCTCGGCCATGTGTCGCCGGTGGAATTTATCCCGCTGGCCGAAGAGATGGGGCTGATCCGCGAGATCGGCAGCTGGGTGCTCTCCACCGCGCTGGCACAGGTCGCCAGCTGGCAGAAGCGCTTCCATCAGCGGGTGCCGGTCTCCGTCAACCTCTCCGGTTTCCAGCTCTCGTCGGCGCTGCCCGGGCAAGTTCGCCAGCAGCTGGAGCTGCACGGGGTGGATGCCTCCCTGTTGACGCTGGAGCTGACCGAAACCGTGCTGATGCTCGATATGAAGGGGTGCCTCGGCATTCTCGATGATTTGAGCGAGCAGGGGATCAAGATTGCCATCGATGATTTCGGTACCGGCTACTCCTCGCTGGCCTATCTCAACCGGTTGCCGATCAACAACATCAAGCTGGATCGCTCCTTCGTGGTCGGTCTCAACTTGCCAGTGATCCGGGCGACTGCGGCCATGGCCACCAATCTGGGGTTGGGGATCATGGCGGAAGGGGTGGAGGAGCCTCACGAGCTGGCCGCCCTGCAGACCCAGGGGTGCCATGTGTTCCAGGGATATCTGTTCAGCAAGCCGCTGACTGTGGCGCAAGTCGAGGCGAGCGGTTTTGTGGTTGAGTGCCAGGTTGGGCGTTATCCACTGCTAGATGCCGTAATGGCAGAGTAACAAGTGTGCGTTAAGCCACAACTTGGGATTTTATTCCGCAATATTTAATCAAAATTAATCATTCTTTTGCGATCGGTCATGAGACGGATTGGCTGGAATTGCTAGCATGCGACCTCGTTTCTAGGGAAAGGAGTATCGCAATAATGAGTCATGCTGCTGTCAATGACCGTCCGGCCAGCCCTCCCAAAGGTTGGCTGAACCGTTTCCTCAATGGCGTCGAGAAAGCCGGGAACAAATTACCCGACCCCGCCATGCTGTTCCTCTACGCCTTGCTGATCGTCTGGGTCGGCTCCTGGGTGTTGTCACAATTCCAGTTTGATCTGGTCAACCCCCGTACCGGGGAGGCGGTAGTGGTCAACAACCTGCTGACCGGTGCCGGTCTGGCCGAGTTTCTCTCCACCATGGTGACCACTTTCACCGGCTTTGCCCCGCTGGGCATCGTGCTGGTGGCCATGCTCGGGGTCGGGGTGGCCGAGCAGTCAGGTTTTATCAATACCGGTCTGAAAAAGTTGCTGAAGGTGACGCCTGCCCGTTTTCTCACTCCCATGCTGATCCTGGTGGCGATCGTCAGCCATACCGCCGCAGATGCGGGTTATGTGCTGGTGATCCCCATCGGTGGC
>NZ_JBFODN010000167.1:0-1625 GCF_040908345.1 Aeromonas sp. R3-1 | reverse complement strand
ACCCCCTGCACCTGCCCCCACACCCGAATGACAAACGATTGCTCTCCCATTTCTCACACCTTCCGCTTAAGAAAAAATTTCCCGAGACGATAATGTGCCAGACACTCTATCTCTGCAGGATGCAGCTCCATTATGAAAGAAGTTAAATTCCGGTGGGTTGACCGCTATCTCATTCACCTCACCATCAGTGAAAAATTCCATATCGCGTTCTGGTTACCTCTCTTCATCATCGCCTTTCTCAGCTGGTATATGCTGGCGGCCAGCCATCAGCAGGAGATCTCCCTGCGGGTAGCGCAGTTGCAACAACGGGTCGAGACCACGGCGCAGCTGGTCAGCCAGCAGCCCACTCTGGTATTGCCTGCTGATCTGCGTCTGACCCGGCAAGGCAGCAGCGGGTTGCAGCAGCAAGGGGATCACTACCTCTTTAGCGCGCCAGCGGGTCAGGCGGGCTACGTCACCGGTGATCTCGATACCGGCAACCTCTCCATGTGGGAGGGTCAGGGCTCGACCCTGCTCCTCATCGGCGCGCTGGCCGCCCTGATGGCGCTGGTGATCCACTACATGATGACCTTTGTCTCCGGTGCGCTCTACTCCACCAACAAGGCGCTGCAAACCGTGGCGGATGGGGATCTCACCTTCCGACTCAACTTCTTCCCGGTGCGCGACGAGTTCTCCACCCTGGCGGGCAGCATCGACCGCTTTACCGACCGCCAGCACCAGATCGTCAAACTGGTGGAGGAGTCTGCCGAAGCGCTGACCATGGCCGCCGACGAGTTTCGTGACCATGCCCGCGAAGGCGAGACCATGGCGCGTTCCCAGCGCCAGCACATGGATTCACTGGCCACCGCCATGGAGCAGATGTCAGCCGCCATTCGCGAAGTGGCGCGCAATGCCAACGACACCCTGCAGCAGACTCGCCAGTCGAGCGAAGAGGCAGCCAATGGCGCCAACCGGGTAGCCCGCACCATCGAAGCGATCCGCACCCTGGCAGACGAAATTGGCAACGCCTCCGGCGCAGTCGAGCGCCTGACCCACAACGCCAACCGGATCAACGAGGTGGTCAACGTCATCAACGCCATCTCCCAGCAGACCAACTTGTTGGCCCTCAACGCCGCCATCGAAGCGGCCCGTGCCGGTGAGCAGGGACGCGGCTTTGCGGTGGTGGCAGATGAAGTGCGTACCCTCGCCAGCCGTACCCAGCAGGCGACGGTGGAGATCCAGCAGATGATCGAAGAGCTGCAGACCGGTACCGGCGCGCTGAACGAGATCATGGAGAAAACCGTGGGGCGTGCCGCCAGCAGCCAGCAGCTCATCAGCGAGGTGGGGCTCGATATCGAAAAGCTGAGCAACCACAGCGATGCGGTACTGGAGATGAGTACCCAGATCGCCACCTCCAGCGAAGAGCAGAGCTCGGTCGCCGCCGAGATCACCCACAATCTGGATCAAGTGCGCCATGAAGCGGCGCAGGTGGAGGAGTCTGCCAGTGCCTCGGTAGCCGGCACACAAGGGCTCAAAGCCACCGCCAGCGAACTGACCCAGGCACTCAAGGGGATCACTCTCTGACGCTGCCGAATAGCATCCGGCAACAAGAAGCAATAAGAAAAGAGGCCACCCATTGGGTGGCC
>NZ_JBFODN010000166.1:0-3575 GCF_040908345.1 Aeromonas sp. R3-1 | reverse complement strand
TGGCATCAGCGTTGGGAAGAGAACCGGATTGGCTTTCATCAGGCGGACTTCAACCACTGGCTGCAATCCTGGTGGTCAGCCCAGCAAGCGGACGATCCGGTGCTGGTTCCCCTGTGTGGCAAGTCCCGCGACATGCTCTGGCTGAGCGCTCAGGGCCATCCGGTCGACGGTTTC
The DNA here is from genome assembly GCF_040908345.1 of Aeromonas sp. R3-1. Lineage (NCBI taxonomy): Bacteria > Pseudomonadati > Pseudomonadota > Gammaproteobacteria > Aeromonadales > Aeromonadaceae > Aeromonas > Aeromonas sp. R3-1. Next base: position 3,401 of record NZ_JBFODN010000166.1, on the reverse strand, counting down.
GAGCTATCGAGCCTTGCCATCAGTCAGTTCTTCAGTGAAAACCAGCTCGCCGCGACCGTGAGCGCCTTGAGGTCGACCCGGTGATCCTCCGGACTCACCACCAGAAACAGCCGCTCGCTTTTCGGATCGCGCAAAAAGAGGTTCTTGGTCTTGGCGGCGGGCAGGTCGGGCAGCAGCCTGCTCGCCTCCTCACAGGTAAACACCGGAGGATAGTCAAAGCGCTGGTAGGGGATAGCCAGCTGATCCAGCAGGGAATAGATTGCCACAAAGACTCCTTTCGTCGGCGAAGAGTGGTCAGAACGGGATGGGCGGGAATAACGGCCGGATCGAGCTTACCAGTTTGACTCCCGCCTCGCAGCCAGCGTGACGATTGCGAGCAGGCACTGTATGAACGTACAATAGTCCCATTCTCGGACAGCCCCTTTACGCTTCATGACTGCAACCCAGCCCACCGTACCCGCCACTCCGCCGCTCGACGGTTTTATCCTGACCCGCCATGGTCGGGACGTGCGCGGCCGCAACGGGCTGCCTGCAACCACCGAAATCGTGATGTGGCTCTGGAGCGCGCAGGGGCCGGTACGGGTGGTGGTGCCGGGGCAGGAGCCGGTGTTCTTCCTGCCACAGAGCCATATGGCAGAAGCCGCCGAGCTGTTCAAAGGGGCCGGGGTGAGCGGGCGGTTTCGCCGCCTGCCGATGCACACTTTCGATGGCCGCCCTGTGGTGGGCTGCTATTTCGCTACCCTGAGTGCCTTTCACCGCGCTATCGAGCTGCTGCTCATTCGCGGACTGGAGCACTTCGAGGCGGATATCCGGCTGCCGGAGCGTTTTCTGATGGAGCGTTTCATCACCGCTGGCGTGCGCTTCGATGGCCGGGCGGTAAAAAAGGGGGGCAAGCAGGGCTACTGGGAGGTGAACGAGGCGCGCTGCGCGCCGCAGGCGGTGACGCCAACCCTCTCCAGGGTGTCGCTGGATGTGGAGTGCGCCATGGACGGGGCGCTGTTCTCGGTCGGTCTTTACAGCGAGCAGGATGCGCGGGTCATCATGATCGGCACCCCGGAGGCGGATGCCGAGAGCTGGGGCACCCAGGTCCAGTGGGTAGAGGACGAGAGCGCCCTGCTGAGTGCGCTGGAGAGCTGGTTCAGCCTGCATGACCCCGATCTGGTCATCGGCTGGAACGTGGTCAACTTTGATTTTCGCCTGCTGCTACGCCGCGCCGAGCTTAACAAGCGGCGGCTGCGGCTCGGGCGGGGTCGTGAGCTCTGCTTCTGGCGCTCGTCACGGGGCGATCCCCAGACTGGCAACGTCATCATTCCCGGGCGCATGGTGCTCGACGGCATCGATACCCTCAAAAGCGCCACCTGGCAGTTTGCCAGCTACAGCCTGGATGCGGTGGCGAGCGAACTGCTCGGCCGTGGCAAGGATATTGAGGATGTGGCCAATCGGGGGGAGAAGATCACCGAGCTGTTCCACTCCGACAAGGAGGCGCTCGCCCGCTACAACCTGGAAGATTGCAAGCTGGTGTGGGAGATCTTCGACTACTGCCACCTTATCCCGTTTGCCATTGAGCGAGCCTCCCTCACTGGCCTTGAGCTGGACAGGGTAGGGGGCTCGGTGGCGGCCTTTACCAACCTCTATCTGCCGCGGCTCCATCGTGGCGGCTACGTGGCCCCCAATCTGCCGGCCGACGGGGGGCTGGCGAGCCCAGGTGGCTATGTGATGGACTCCAAACCCGGTCTCTATCGCCATGTGCTGGTACTCGATTTCAAGAGCCTCTATCCCAGCATCATCCGCACCTTCTGCATCGACCCCATGGGACTTATCGAGGGGCTGCAGCATCCCGAGCACGCCATTCCGGGCTTTCGCGGCGCCATGTTCTCCCGCGAGCGGCATTTCTTGCCGGAACTCATCGCCACCCTGTGGGCGGCGAGGGACAGAGCCAAGGCCGCCAGCAACAAGGCACTCTCCCAGGCCATCAAGATCATCATGAACTCCTTCTACGGCGTGCTGGGGTCGGGGGGCTGCCGTTTCTATGATCCGCGCCTAGCCTCGTCCATTACCCTACGTGGCCACAGCATCATGCAGCAGACCCGCGAGTGGATTGAGGCGAAGGGGTTCGAGGTGATCTATGGTGACACCGACTCCACCTTTGTTCATCTGGGCCGCGAGACCAGCCCCGATGAGGCGGACGAGATCGGCCAGCGACTGGCTCAAATGATCAACGATAACTGGGCTGCACTGATCAAGCGCGAGTTCGATCTGCCGAGTTATCTCGAGATCCAGTACGAGACCCACTATCGCCGCTTTCTGATGCCCACCATCCGCGGCTTGGAGAAGGGCAGCAAGAAGCGCTATGCGGGGCTGGTTGGCAAGGCCAGTGAGGGGAGTGAACAGCTGGTGTTCAAGGGGCTCGAATCGGTGCGCACCGACTGGACCATGCTGGCCAAGCAGTTTCAGACCCGCCTCTATGAGCTGGTGTTTCACGATGAAGATCCCAGCGGCTATGTGCGCACCATGGTGGATGAGACCCGCGCCGGTCGTCACGACGATCTGCTCATCTACCGCAAACGGCTGCGCCAGAAGCTCGAAGAGTATCAGAAGAATGTACCGCCCCATGTGCGGGCGGCGCGGCTGGCCGATGAGGAGAACCTGCGCCGCGGTCTGCCCCAGCGCTATCAGCATCGGGGCGCCATCGCCTATCTGATGACCCTCAATGGCCCCGAGCCGCTGGAGTACCGGCGCAGTGCCATCGATTACGAACACTATATCGACAAGCAGTTGCGGCCCATTGCCGATGCCATCCTGCCCTTTATCGGAGAGTCGTTCGACCGGATCTGCGGCCAGCAGCTGGATCTTTTCTGATTGGTGCAAGATGGCACTTTACTTCCCACAAATACTGGATAAAAATACAGTTATAAATCATGGAGAAGTTTCCTATGCGTCTTGAAATCATCATCGACAGAAAACATCAGATCCCGACCTCGACCATGGAGGCGCTGCGTCAGGAGCTGCTCAAGCAGCTTGGCGAAAAATTCCCCGACATCCATGTGCGGGTCGCGCCGGGCAGTGCCATGGCCCTGACCGTTAGCCGTGCCAGCAAGGAAGACAAAGAGCTGGCCGAAGCCATGGTGCAGGAGGTGTGGGAGAACGCCGAGAGCTGGATGCCGGAAGAGAACGTCGCCTCCTGATACCGCACTGTCAGTGGATAACTCGGGCGGTGGATAAACGGGTATGCCCGCTACTGATCCGTTGATCTTCGGACAACAAAAAACGCAGCCAGGTGGCTAATGCCAGTCAGTTAAGCCTGATTGGCATTGTTTTTATTGGCTTTTTTCACCGCATACTTTTGTGGTCTTGCCTTCACACTGCGGGGATAACTCCGCTCCCTTCGCTCCGGTAATACA
>NZ_JBFODN010000165.1:0-13540 GCF_040908345.1 Aeromonas sp. R3-1 | reverse complement strand
GAAAGGCGCCAGGTATTGCTACCTGGCGCCTTTCGCATCTGCCTTGAACCGCCGTCGCGGCTCGCGGCCAGCAATCAGTTCATGCCGTAACGCTTGAGCTTCTTGCGCAGGGTGCCACGGTTGATACCCATCATCACGGCAGCGCGAGTCTGGTTACCACGGGTGTACTGCATGATCACGTCCAGCATCGGCGCTTCGACTTCGGAGAGAACCATATCGTACAGATCAATCACTTCCTGACCGTTCAACTGGGCCAGGTAGTTACGCAGGGCCTGTTGCACAGAGTCACGCAGGGGGCGCTGGGTCGGCTCGGCAGCGTGATTGTGAGTAGTTGTTACCAATGCATCAGAAGTCAGGGTTTGTTCGAACATATTCGGTCGGCTCTTTAGTTATCTTGTTAACCTAATCCATCGAAATACGCTTCGAGTGCCTCAAGTTGCGCGTCTGCGCAATCCAGGGCATTGAAGTGCTTACGGAATTCTCGGCCCGTCTCTTCTTCATCCAGATACCAGCCCACGTGTTTACGGGCTATGCGCGCTCCCAGATATGCACCATAAAACCGGTGCAGGTTGGTTACATGCTCGTTCATCAGGGTGCGAACCTCTTCCCTCTCGGGAGGCGGCAGCTTGGTGCCCGTCTCAAGAAAATGACGGATTTCCCGGAAAATCCAGGGTCGTCCTTGCGCAGCTCGGCCGATCATCACGGCGTCAACGCCGGTATAGTCGAGGACATACCGGGCTTTCTCCGGGCTGTTGATGTCACCATTGGCGACAACAGGAATCGATACGGCCTGCTTAATCGCCCTGATCGTGTCGTACTCCGCTTCGCCCTTGTAGAGGCAGGCACGGGTACGACCATGCACGGCAAGGGCCGCGATACCGCAATCTTCGGCGATTCGGGCGATCTCCACGCCATTGCGGTTATCCGGATCCCATCCTGTGCGGATCTTCAAGGTGACAGGCACCTCCACTGCATCCACCACGGCCCGGCAAATTGCTTTGACCTGATCGGGGGCACGCAGCAGGGCAGAACCTGCCAACTTCTTATTCACTTTTTTTGCCGGACATCCCATGTTGATGTCGACGATCTGTGCGCCCTGCTCCACGTTGTAGCGGGCAGCAAACGCCATCATCTCGGGGTCGGCTCCGGCAATCTGGACCGATCGCAATCCGCCTTCTGCAGAGTGATCCATCCTCATCCGGGTTTTCTGGGTATCCCAGACATCCGGGTTGGCCAGCAGCATCTCGGAAACGGCCATGCCAGCCCCCAATCGCAAACAAAGTTCACGGAATGGTCGGTCAGTTACACCGGCCATGGGAGCCACAATCAAGGGAGTTTCAAGCGTGTGGGGACCTATCTGCATTCCACGGTTACCATCGGCTTAGGGCGGCGTATATTACGCATTTTTTAGGCAGGAGAAAAGGTTAGTATTTGAGCGTCAGCCATTTTTTTCTGAAAAAAACGTCGCGCCAAGGCTTGCAAATTCTGGAGTTATTGAAAAACGGCCAGATTGCCGGAGACTGATCGCTGTACCATTCGGGTCGGACGCCTGCATAATTGTCAGTCCACTTGCAGGCCCGCTTTGCGTTATGATAGCGAGCTTAAGTCGAGCAAATGCTCCAAACATTTATGCAACAAAAGCGGATTGGGGGTCTATGACGTCAAGGTTCATTAAATCACTCTTGCCGTGTCTGCTGGGGGCCGTGCTGGGGTCGGCGCAGGCGCAAACCATCAGTTTCGGCGAAGCCTGGACCCGGGTCATCCAACAGGATGAAGGGCTGGCTGCCGAGCAGGCCGGGGTCGATCGGGCCAAGCAGCTGCGCGAGGCGGCCAAGGATATGTATCTGCCCAAGGTGGATCTGGGGGCCAGCTATACCCATCTTGATCAGCCGATTGAACTTGATGCCCTCGATCTCAATCCGCTGGCCAAGCAGAAAGATCTGATCCTGGCGCTCGGCAGCCTGTTCGGGGTCGGGGGCAACGCATTTGTCACGCCCCTGACCAAACAGAATGTGGTGACCAGCTCGGTCAAGATGCTCTGGCCGTTGTTTGCCGGTGGTCGCATCGATGCGGCGCAGGATATCCGCCAGGCGCAGGTGAGCGAGGCGCAGCAGCTGCTGGTGCTCAAGCAGCAATCCACCTTCGAGAGCCTCTCCCAGACCTATTTCGGCGTGGTGCTGGCTGCTCAGGTGGTGCAGACCAAACAGGAGATCGAAGAGGGGCTGGCCCACCATCTGGATCACGCCAAGAAGCTCGAAGCGCAGGGCCAGATCGCCAGGGTGGAGCGCCTCTCCGCCCAGTCGGCCTATGACAGAGCGCGCATCGATACCCAGAAGGCGCGCCGCAGCCTCGAGATCGCCGAGCTGGCCCTCGGCCGCATGCTGAAGTTGCCAAATGCCCAGCCGGGCAGCGGCCTGTTCGTCAACAAGGAGCTGCCGCGCCTTGAGGGGTTGGTGAGCCAGACCCTGGAGGTGCATCCCGGTCTCAAGCTGCTCAGCGCCAAGAAGGAGCAGGCCAAGGGGCTGATCCGGGTCGAACAGGGCAAATATGCCCCCGAGGTGTTCCTGTTCGGCAACTACAACCTCTATGAAGATGATTCACTCGCTTCCAAGACTGCGCCGGACTGGCTGGTGGGGGTGGGTGTCAGCATGCCGCTGGTGAGCCGTGATGGCCGCTCCGAGACGGTGCAGGCCGCCAAGAGTGCCGAGTTGCAGGTCAATCTGCTGCAAGCCAAGACCCGCCAGGATCTGGAGCTGCTGGTAGAGAAGACCTGGCGCGAAGCGGCGCAGGGGCTGGAGGAGTATCAATCCCTCTCTTCCACCCAGGCGCTGGCCGAGGAGAACGTGCTGCTGCGGGACAAGGCCTTCGGGCAGGGGCTCTCGACTTCCCTCGATGTGGTGGATGCCCAAAACCAGCTGGCGGGGGTGAAGACTCAGCGCGCGGCGGCGGCCTATCAATATGTAGTGTCGCTGGCCCGCCTGCTGGCGCTCTCCGGCCAGATGAACAGTTTCAATCAATATCAGCACGGTCAGGTGATCGAGGTGAACTCATGATCGCACTCCAGTCCGTGCCTTTTTCTATCTCTGTTTCGACCGCCAAGGGTCGCCCGTTTGTCGAGGTGAAGTGATGAGCCATCCCCCCATCAAAAAGAAGATGAGCCAGGGTAAACCGCTGTTGTTGCCGCTGGTGCTGGTGATCCTGGTGGTCTGGCTCGGCTGGCGCTTCTGGCTCGCCTATCAGCCCGAGCCGGTGCATCTGCAAGGGCAGATTGAAGCGCAGCAATATTCGGTCTCCTCCAAGGTGCCGGGCCGCATCGACGAGGTGCTGGTTAAAAAGGGCGATCAGCTGACCAAGGATCAACTGGTCTTTACCCTGGCGAGCCCCGAGATTGAAGCCAAGCTGAGCCAGGCCAAGGCCGGTGAGGCCGCAGCGGGTGCGCTGGCGCAAGAGGCGGAGAAGGGGGCCCGTGCCCAACAGATCGCTGCCGCCAAGGATCAGTGGCAAAAAGCCAAGGCTGCCGCCCAGCTGCGTGGCAAGACCTATGAGCGGGTTGCCAGTCTGCACCGCGACGGCGTAATGCCGCTGCAAAAACGCGACGAGGCCTGGACTGCCTGGCAAGCTGCACGCTACAGCGAAGGGATGGCGTGGCAGCAGTACCAGATGGCGCTGGAAGGGGCGCGGGAAGAGACCAAGATCGCCGCTCGCGAGAAGGCCAAGATGGCGGCGGGTTCCGTGGCCGAGGTTGAGGCCTATCTGGCCGACACCCGCATCACCAGCCCCCACAATGGTGAAGTGAGTCAGGTGTTGCTGCGCAGCGGCGAGCTGGCGCCGCAAGGCTTCCCGGTGGTGACCCTGCTCGATATGAGCGATGCCTGGGCCCAGTTCCACGTGCGCGAGGATCTGCTGCCCCGCTTCCCGGTCGGTACCGAGTTCGATGCCCGCATCCCGGGCCTTGGCGACCAGACCGTGCGCTTCAAGGTGACCCATGTGGCCGTGATGGGGGATTTCGCCACCTGGCGTGCTACCGATACCCGTCAGGGTTTCGATATGAAGAGCTTCCAGGTGGAGGCTCGCCCGCTGCAACCGGTTGAGGGGCTGCGGGTTGGTATGAGTGTGCTGGTTGAACTCTGATGGGACGTGAATTTCGGCTGCTGTGGCAGGATCCCTTCAGCCGTGCCCTGATGAGCTGGGTGCCGCTGCTGCTGATGGGGAGCCTCTGCTGGATCTTCTCGGCAGGGCTGGCCCGCGACCTCAAGGTAGGGCTGGTGGATCTCGACCACAGCGTGCTCTCGCGCCAGCTCGCCTTCTCGCTGGATGGCTCGGCCGGGCTCAAGGTGGCGCAACAGTTTGACTCCATCGATGCCGGCGCCCGAGCCCTGCGCGGCGGCGACATCTATGCGCTGGTGGTGATCCCCAACCATCTGGAGCGGGATGCCCGTCAGGGCACCCAGCCGCAGGTGACTGTGTTCAACAACGGCCAGTTCATCCTGATCGCCAAGCTGGTCAACTCGGCGCTGGCGCAGGTGGTAGGCACCCTTAACGGTCAGGTGGGAGTGCTGGAGGCGATGGCCGATGGCAAGGCGCTGCCCGGCGCGCTCGGGCAGTCGGTGCCTATCAGCAGTCAGGTCACTGCGCTCTATAACCTCAACTCCAGCTATGCCCAATTTCTGCTGAGCGCCATTCTGCCCGCGGTGTGGCAGATCCTGGTGGTGCTGTTTGGCCTCAATGCGCTGGCCCGTACCGATCGGCTGGGGCTGGACTGGACTACTCGCGGTGTCTGGTTTGGTCTCTGGCGCACCCTGCTGCCTCACATGCTGATTGGCTGGGGGTGGGGAATTGTCTGGACGCTGCTGCTGTTCAAGGGCTTCTCCTACCCCATGCACGGCAGCTGGCTGGTGCTGGTGGTGGGTCTGGGGCTCGCCTCGGCCGCCTGCGTCACCATGGGGGCCTTTTTCTACGGCATCATTCGGGATCCGGCCCGCGCCCTGTCGCTGGCGGGGGCTTACACTGCGCCCGGTTTCGCCTTTATGGGGGTCACCTTTCCGGTGAGCGCCATGGGGGATTTCGCCCGCTTCTGGCGCAGCCTGTTGCCGGTCTCTCACTATGTGGAGCTGCAGATTGGTCAGAGCAACTACGGTCTGCCCCTCGCATCGGCGTTGCCGCAACTGGGGGCGCTGCTGCTGTTTCTGCTTCCCTTGCTGCTGGTGGTACGTCGTTACAAGCAGCAGGCCGAGCTGGCCCGTCAATCAGCCGCAGTGGCGAGCGCCAAAAAGGAGCCTGAGTGATGCTGGGATTTGTCGATCTGTTGCGCCTAGAGCTGCGCACCCTGCTGGCGGATCGCGCCATCATGCTCACCCTGTTTGGCGGGGTGATCTTCTACTCGTTTCTCTATCCCCAGCCCTATCTGCATCAGCTACCGCGGGAAGAGGCAGTAGTGGTGGTCAACGACGATGGCAGTCAGCTGTCGCGTCAGCTGGAGTTTATGGCCGATGCCACGCCGCAGGTAAAGCTGGTGGCGCGGGCCAATTCGCTGGCCGAGGCGCGTCAGTTGATGATGGCCGGGGAGGCGAGCGGCATCCTGCATATCCCCAACCACTTCTATCGGGATCTGATGCTGGGCAAGAGCGTCACCCTGAGCTATGCCGGTGATGCCTCCTACTTTCTGGTCTACGGCACCATTGCCGAAGGACTGGCGCAGGCCGGTGGCACTCTCGCCGCGCAGGTGAAGGTGGCGCGGCTGTTGAGCCACGGCGAGGCGCTACCACAAGCGGCCATGGGCTGGAATGCGGTGGCCCTCAACGTGGTGCCGGTGTTCAACCCCACCATGGGTTATGTGAACTACGTGGTGCCGGCGGTGTTCGTGCTGATCCTCCATCAGGTGTTGCTGATGGGGGCGGGGATCCTGGGGGCGACCCAGAACCAGCGCAGCTGTCGCGGCGAGCACGGTTACTGGCAAAGCGCGCCTGTATTGCCGCTGCTGCTGGCCAGAACCCTGGTGCTGGCGGGGCTGTTCCTGCTGCCGGTGAGCTACTTCCTCGGCTTCTGCTTCGATCACTACAACATCGCCCGCCATGCTGACCCACTGGAGTTGTGGCTGTTCGCCCTGCCGTTCCTGCTGGCGACCTGCTGGTTCGGGATTGTGTTGGGCGCCATCTTTACCCGGCGCGATCTGCCCACTCAGGTGGTGCTCCTCTCCTCCCTGCCGCTGGTTTTTCTAGCGGGCTTTATCTGGCCGCTCGAGCTGATCCCGGCGCCTCTCAACTGGCTGGCTCAGTGGGTGCCCACTATCCCCGCCATCGAGGGTTTTCTGCGCCTCAACCAGATGGGGGCCGACTTCGCGCAGGTTTCCCGTTACTGGTGGCAGCTGTGGGGTCTGGCGCTGCTCTACGGCGCGCTGGCTTGCCTGTTGCTGCGCTGGCGGCAGCAGTCGTTGCCGGTTGCTCGCCTGTCAGTCGTGCAGAGTGAAACCACCGCCGGTTAAGCGGGATGGTGCAAGCGCCCGTGAGATGGCGTGTGCGGTAAAGCGAAAACGGTCAGCCCTTGGGCTGACCGTTTTGTTATGTGGTGGGGTTAAGCGGTTTACTGCTGCTTTAGCCACGCTGGAGTTCGGGATCCCCGATGGCGTAGATCTGCCCCACAGCAGTCTCATCCGCCAGCAGACGCAGCCCTTGGGCGGCCACATCGGCGCGGCGTACCAGTCCGTGTACCTCCTTGCCCTGACTCAGCTCGGCACGGCCGGTGGCGTCGCCATCCTGAAGGCCCGCCGGGCGAAGAATAGTCCATGCGAGGGAGCTGGTCTGCAGCCAGCTCTCCGCCAGACTCTTGAGACGTACCTCGTGACCGAAGGCGGCGCGGGCCCGCTCCGGCAGATACTGCCAGCTGTCGCCACAGCCGAGGGAGGTGACCAGCAGCAGCCGTTTCAGGCCGGCCTGCTCCATGGCATCGATCACATGGCGGTTGCCCTGATAGTCCACCGGCGCGGCTTGACGGAAGCTGCCGAGGGTAGAGACGACTTGTGCATCTTGCCCTGCCCGGACACATGCCTGCTGCACCGCAGCCGGATCCAGCGCATCCCCTCCGATCACCTCAACTCCCAGCGCACTCAGTTCCATGGCCATCTCGGGGTTGCGCACCAGCGCAACGACCCGGTGACCCTGGCTCAGGGCGTGGTGAGTAAAGGCGCGGCCCAGCCCGCGGCTGGCTCCGAAAATCAGTGTGGTTGGCATAGCTGAGCTCCCTTGGCAAAAGGGGCTAGCCTAGTGGCTTGTTCGCTTGCTGTAAATGAGAGTTGTTTCTATTTGTGAGCTGGCAGGGAGGAGAGAGTGCGAGCCTCCAGCGACTCGCACTCTTTGAGAGGCATCAGCCGCTGTAGTTGCCGATGCTGGGGCGACGGCTTGGGCCACTCAGGTGGATATCCACCGGATTGAACGCCTTGATCGCCTCATAGCTGAAATCACCGATCGCCTGATGCAGGCTCTGGGGCGTGTGGTTGGTGATGATGATGACGCTCTTTGACAGGTTGCGACGGCGGCGCAGCAGGTGGCCGAGGAAGCTGGACTGACTCTCCGCCATCTTGGCGCGGTTGGCCGATACCTCGTCGATGATCAGCAGATCCACCTCTTCCAGCGCGCGGCGGTACTGGTTGCGCTCGTCCTGATCGGGGATGACGTTGAAGAAGAGTCGATCGACGATGGAGGCCCACTGCTGGAAGATCACCGATTTCTGGTGACGGGCGATCAGCTCATGCGCTACCGCGCCCGCGAGGGTCGACTTGCCGGTGCCGTAGTCGCCGTAGATCAGCATGCAGCCGCCACCGCTCTTCTCCCAGTGCTCGAAACCGCTGATAAAGTAACGGGCGGTCTCGATGGGATATTGCAGCGCCGGGTCACCGGCATCCATCTTGTCAAATACCCAGTCAGGGTTGAGGTCGGCCTGGGCGATCAGCTTCTGGATCCGCTCCTGGCGGGCTGCCTTCTGCAGCTCGCGCACCTCGGCGTTGGCCTTGGCGTCGTACTCCTTGCGCAGGGTCTCGTAGTCATACTGACTGCCACCGGTCTCTTGTTGCAGGCGACGAATGCGCTCCAGCAGGCCACCCACATGGCGGCTCAATTCCGGGTCGTGAATACGGTGATCCTGCTTGGCCTTGGCGATCTTCTGGCGCTTGGCTTCGATCTCTTCCAGCTCCTGGCGCAGGGGATCTTGCGGGTCAGTCATGGAATGCTCCTTCTGCTCGATCAGGGATGGGTAGACAAGGGGTTGATTCTGCCTGCAGGCGGGGGCCGCTATCAATCATTATCCGGCTCCTGCTGCGCTGCGGGTTCTTGCGTCTGCTGTTGGGCCAGTCGCTTGGCCTCTTCAATCATCTGTTGGGCCCGTTTGCTGGGGCCCGACTCTGCCGGGGCCGGCGTCACCTGCTGGTAGCCCTGCACCTCCATCGGTTTGCGACGGGTATAGCGGCGGGTCTTGAGGGCGCGAATGAACTTGAGCATCCATTGATGCTGGGAGTCGAACACCTCGGGGCGCCCCAGCCAGTAGGCGATAAACTCTCCCAGATCCTCTTCGCTATAGCTGGCATCGATCACCCCGCACAGACGGGCGAGGGCGGGCAGCTCTTCGTCCGGACGCCATTGCAGATGCATCTGGAAGGGGCGCTCCGGCAGCGGGCTGCGCAATTTCTGGGTCAGCAGTGGCAATTGGAACGGGCACTGATGGTAGTGCTCACTCTCGGGCTGAGCCTCGACCTGCAGCAGGCCCGCCTCCATCAGTTCATCGAACAGCTCGGTGAGCTGGCGGGCATTGACCTGAAACGAAAAGCCGCAGGGATCTCCCGGATCGACCACTGCCAGCGCCCGACCCAGCTCGGGATAGTTGAGCCTTGCCGCCTGATTTTCCAGCACCAGTCGGCGCAGCTGCAGGGTATAGAGACTGCGAGCCGGATGGGACAATCTTGGGTGGGCAAGGGCGCTGTATTCGGCTGGGGTCATGGTCTTCTTCACGAGCTGGAGTGGGGGGCATTATCCCTTATGGCGCCCACTTGCACAATTCGGATGGGGTTGCGACATAGCGAGGAGATACGGCGCTGCTATGTGGTTGTTAATAGAGCTATCTGTATTTCAGAATCTGACCTGGGTCTATTTTTGACACATCGTTTCCGCGGATACCGGACTTTTGAACTAGTCTTAATACCTAAATAACCAATTGACTAATAAGAGCTTTATCAAGATGTCAAAAGCCGGGCTACGGATCCTGGTGGTGGAGGACGAGGCCGTTTTTCGCCACTCGTTAGTGAGTTACCTCGCACGTGACGGGGCAACGGTCTTTCAGGCCGAAGATGGTATTGAGGGGCTATCGGCGGCGGCCCTCTACCATCCCGATGTGGTGCTCTGCGATCTCAATATGCCCAATATGGATGGCCACGAGGTGATCGCCTGCCTCTCTGCGCGCTATCCCCATATCCCGGTGATCGTTATTTCGGCCCAGAGCACCATGGAGGCAGTCGCCAGCGCCTTGCGTGCCGGTGCGCGGGACTATCTGCTCAAACCCCTTGAGGATTACGCGCTGGTAGAGCGCAGTATCGAACAGTGTCTCAACGGCAGCGCCAACCGGGCGCAGCAGCTGGAGCTGATGGATCACATCGACTATTTCAGTGCCCATGACAAGGCGGCCAGCCGCCTGCTGGCGGGGCTCAAGCCACCGGGCTTGCAGGAGTGGGGCCCCTGGCAGGTCACGTTCAAGGGGCGGGGGCAGCTGTTTATTCCCGATACCTTCAAGGTGGAAGACAAGCTGCTGGTGCTGGTGATGGAACTGCCGATCATGGGGACGGATGCGGCATTTTGTGGGGCACTGGTGCGATCCTTGATGAACGTCCCCTATCGCCAGTTTCAGCAGAACGAGAGCCGGTTGCTGAGCCAGCCGCACCGGTTGCTCGACTACCTCAACCATCAGTTGATGGCGTCCGGGCTTCGCCACTCTTTTGCCATGGCGGCGCTGCTGTTTGATCAGCATGATGGGTTGGTGTTTGCCAACGCCGGGCTCACCTCTCCCCACTGGCTGATGCGCTCAGGCGGCCTACCCCTTGGCCTGATGCGCAGTAGCCACTACGCCCTGCACAAACGCAGCTGGCATGAACCGTTCGCCCTGCAGTTTCGCAGCGACAGCGGCGGCTCGCTGGATGTGCAGGTTCGTCATCACTGATGCCGCCTGATAAACAGGCTAAAACAAACAGGGCGCCGATGGGCGCCCTGTTTATTGTTTACAATCCTGACCGTTTAGACGGTGGCGGAGTGCAGTTTCTTCTCTTGAGCTTGCGGCTCTTTGGCCGGGCCTTCGGCACCGTGCATCCAGTAAACCAGGCGGTTGGCCATGGTCAGCAGGATCAGGGCGCTAAGTACTGCAGCCAGGGCGATGCCACCGAAGATGGCGATCGGGCCGGCTTCACCCACGAAGGAGCCGATAAAGCCCGCAGCGTAGTTGGCCAGGGCAACGAAGCCGAACCAGGCACCCATCATCAGGGAAGCCAGACGCAGCGGAGCCAGTTTGGTCACCATGGAGAGGCCAATCGGGGAGAGGCAGAGCTCGCCCAGGGTGTGGAACAGGTATGCGCCAACCAGCCAGAACATGGAGGTCTTGACGGTGTTGTCACCACCTTGCTGCAGCACGGCACCAACCATGAACAGGAAGCCGATAGCCAGGAACAGCAGACCCATGGCGAATTTCACCGGAGAGTTCGGCTCTTTCTTGCCGAGCTTGATCCAGATGGCCGCAACGACCGGTGCCAGGGTGATAATGAAGAAGGGGTTCAGGGACTGGAACCAGGCGGTCGGCACTTCGAAGCTGCCGATCATGCGGTCGGTATACTCCTGGGTGTAGAGGTTCATCAGACCACCGGCCTGCTCGAAACCGGCCCAGAAGATGATGGTGAACAGACCCAGTACCAGAATAACCTTGATGCGATCCACTTCCTGCTTGGTCAGCGGTGCTTTCTGCTCGGTAGTACGCAGGGCGGCTGCGCGCTGGGCGGCAGTGACGCGACCTATGTCACCAAGGAAACGCTGGGCCATGGTTGCCTGGATCACCAGAGAGAGCAGCATACCGATACCAGCGCCGACGAAGGCAGCTTGCCAGCCGTAGGCTGTAGCGGCAGCACCACAGATCACGCCTGCCAGCAGGGAACCCAGGTTGATACCCATGTAGAAGATGGTGAAAGCACCATCACGGCGGTGATCGCCCTCTTCATAGAGGTCACCCACCATGGTGGAGATGTTCGGCTTGAACAGGCCGTTACCCACGATCAGCAACGCGAGGCCCGCGTAGAACATGGTGTTGACCATATCCGGGAACATAGCGTGGGGCAGTGCCAGGGTGAACTGACCTGCGGCCATCAGCACGGCACCGATCAGGATGGCGCGACGTTGACCCAGGAAGGTGTCAGCCAGCCAGCCGCCGATCAGCGGAGTGATATAAACCAGACCGGTATAGATACCGTAGAGTTTGAGGGCATCTGCCTGACTCCAGCCCAGACCGCCGTTGGCAGTCAGGTCGGTCAGATAGAGCACCAGTACGGCACGCATGCCGTAATAGGAGAATCTCTCCCACAGTTCGGTACTAAAGAGCAAAAAAAGCCCTTTAGGGTGACCTAAAAAGGTCCCTTTTGACGGGTTATTCATTGGAACTTCCACCTGTGTCTTATATTTTTTTGAGTTTTTTATGCAAGGGCGAGAAACACGCCTCAATCCTTATAGAGCATGTGTGAATAAATTACAACATTATGATTTGCTGAGAGTTTATTTACTCTTGATTGATTTTTTGTTGCAAAAATGAAAAAGGAGCATCATTTGATGCCCCTTAAATACGTCTATAAAAAACAGATTTATCAGCGATTACAACTGCTTGACGAACTGCTTCAGCCAGCCGATGAATTCACCATTCAGCTCGTGATGGCGAACACCATATTCCACATTGGCTTTCATATAACCGAGCTTGCTACCGCAATCGTGGCTCTTGCCCTTCATGAAGTAGGCGTTGACTTGTTCCTGCTCCATCAGCATGGCGATGGCATCGGTCAGCTGGATCTCGTCACCGGCACCGGCCGGGGTTTTCTCCAGCAGCGGCCAGATATTGGAGGAGAGGACGTAACGACCCACCACCGCCAGATTGGAGGGGGCTTCGTCACGGGGCGGCTTCTCGACAATGGCCTGCATCGGCAGTGACATCCCCTCGCTCAGGGCCTCGCCCTTGATGTCGGCGATGCCGTACTTGTCCACTTCGCTCTCGGGAACCGCTTCCACCATGATCTGGCTGATCTGGTTCTCTTCGAACATGTGTACCATCTCGGCCAGGTTGTCTTTTTTCGGGTCGCTGGCCACTTCATCAATCAGTACATCCGGCAGCAGCACGGCGAAGGGGTTGTCACCGATCAGCGGGCGGGCGCAGAGCACAGCGTGGCCCAGACCTTTGGCCTCACCCTGACGGACGTGCATGATGGTGACGTCTTTCGGGCAGATCTGTTGTACCTCTTCCAGCAGCTGACGCTTGACTCGCTTCTCGAGGGTCGCTTCCAGTTCGAAACTCTTGTCGAAGTGGTTTTCGATGGAGTTCTTGCTTGAGTGGGTGACCAACACGATCTCTTTGATACCGGCGGCGATGGCTTCACGCACTACGTACTGGATCAGCGGTTTGTCGACCACCGGCAGCATCTCTTTTGGGATGGCCTTGGTGGCTGGCAGCATACGGGTACCCAGACCGGCTACCGGGAGCACGGCCTTGCGAACTGTCAGAGGAGTCTTTTTCATGGAAAACTATCCAGCGGGATTAAAGTGCGGCCATGATACTCCAAGAAAAATGGGGCAGCCACAGGCTGCCCCATTCGTATATGCAGAGCTCGGACGTTATTTGACGATGATCATGTCACGGTTGGCTTCCAGCGTGGCCGGGCCAATGCCATTGACATCCGCCAGCTGATCGACCGAGGTGAACTTTCCCTGTTTTTCCCGATAGTCGACGATGGCTTGTGCCTTCTTGTCACCAATCCCTTTCAGGCTGGTGAGTTCGGCAAGGGTGGCGGTATTGATATTCAGCTTGCCGGACTCCTTGGCGACCGCGATCGTGGTTGTTTGCTTGGGCGCTGCCTTATCTGCGGCCAACACGGGTTGGCTGAACAGGGGCAAGCAGGCTAACAGCATGATTGCAGAGAGTTTCTTCATCAGCATTTCCATTCCTCCATGATGTGGATATTGCCGAGTGGCACATTGATGAATAGCGTATCGAACGGATCTTTTTCACTGCTATTTCTAACAGGTCAAATCCTCATGCCGATGGCGAAATATTTGCTATAAGCGCTTAGCTATGAATGCTCTAATATATCCAACCTTATGATCTTGAATCTATTTTAGATACATCTTTAAGGTGGCGGGCACGCTTTCCCGCGGCGCTACGCTCGAGACATTTCTGGCACTTCACATGGCATTATTCTGTGCAACACCGCGCTGATGGCATGTTTCACTCGTCTTCAAAAGAGAACCAATAAAAAAGGCTGCTCACC
>NZ_JBFODN010000164.1:0-20176 GCF_040908345.1 Aeromonas sp. R3-1 | reverse complement strand
GGGGATCGCCGCTGCCTTTGCCGGCGTTTCCGGCGGTTTTGCCGCCAACTTCCTGCCCTCCGGCGGGGATGCGCTGCTGCAGGGTTTTACCCAGTCCGCCGCTCAGTTGCTCGATCCTGACTACATGGTCAACACCCTGTGCAACATCATCTTTACCGGTGCATCTTCGTTGCTGATCATCTGCGTCGGCTGGTTCATCACCGAAAAAGTGGTGGAGCCGCGCCTCAAGCATGTGGCGCTCAACGAGGATCTGGAGAGTGCCGACGAGATGGGGCGCTACAGCGCGCAAGAGAGCCGGGCCTTCAACTGGGCCGGGTTTGCCATGCTGGCGGCTATCGTGCTGCTGGCGCTGGCGCTCTCCCCGAGCGACTCACCGCTGCGTGCTGCTGATGGCTCTCTGACCACCTTCGCCGCGCCGGTGATGAAGTCCATAGTGCCGCTCATCTTCCTGCTCTTTATCCTTCCCGGGATTGTCTACGGCTTTGTCGCAGGCAGCTTCAAGAGTGGCAAGGATGTGATCGACGCTATGTCGGCCACCATGAACAAGATGGGCTCCTACATGGTGATGGCCTTCTTCTGCGCGCTCTTTATCAAGGCGTTTGGTGACTCCAATCTGGGCACCCTGCTGGCCCTCTCCGGTGCCGAAGTGCTCCATGCGCTGGCGCTGCCCGGTGAGGTGACCATCGTCGGGATGATCCTGCTCACCGCCACCGTCAATCTGGTAGTCGGCTCGGCCTCCGCCAAGTGGGCGCTGATCAGCCCGATCTTGGTACCCATGTTGATGGCGGTGGGGATCTCCCCCGAGCTGACCCAGGCGGCCTATCGGGTTGGGGATTCTGCTTCCAATATCATCACCCCGCTGATGGTCTTCTTCCCGCTGGTGGTGGTCTATTGCCAGCAGTATGTGAAGAGCACCGGGATCGGTACCCTGGTCTCCATGATGCTGCCCTACTCACTGGCCTTCCTGGTGAGCTGGACGATTTTCCTGCTGCTCTACTGGGCGCTCGGCTTCCCGCTCGGGTTGCAAGCCCCTTACGTCTATCCGGCCCCTTAAGCTGGGTGTGCGAGGGAGCCTTGGGCTCCCTCGTTTTTTTCGCTATGGTGTTACCTCATTTTGGAGGTGCCATGAATCAGACCATCGATCTTATCCTTTCCCATCGCTCCATTCGTCAGTTCACTGCCGAGCCGATCGCCCCGCAGCAGCTGGATGCCATTCTCGCCGCCGCCCAGTCCGCCTCAACCTCGAGCTTTTTGCAGGTGACCAGTATTGTGCGAGTCTGCGAGCCCGAGGCGCGTCAGCAGTTGCTGATCGGTGCCATCGACGGCGCACTGATGGCGCAAAACGCCCTGCTGGCGGCCCAGTCGCTGGGGCTGGGCGGGGTCTATATCGGCGGCATTCGCAACCATCCGGCCGAGGTGAGCGAGCTGCTCGGCTTGCCCCATCAGGTGATCCCGCTGTTTGGCCTCTGCCTTGGTCATCCTGCCCAGCAGCCGGAGCAGAAACCCCGTCTGCCCAGGGGATTGGTGGTGCATCAGGAGCGCTACCTGCACGAGCTGGATCGCGACCTGCTGGCCCAGTACGATCAGCAAATCGCGGACTACTATCAGGCTCGCAGCAGCAACAATAAGCAGCAGACCTGGAGCGGCCAGATCCGCGCTATTCTGGGCAAGGAGTCCCGCCCTTTCATGCTGGGATTCCTGCAATCGCGGGGCTTTAACCTCAAGTAATGGCGCTGATGGGCGATACTATGGGGAGGTGACCGTCATGGTCATCATCCCCTGATCCTGCAATCTCTCCCTGAGACCGGGGGCACAGCTTGGTGACAAATCGTGGGCAAGGGGGGATCTGCAGGCTACCTTAAGTGGGTAAGCTGTTGTAGGATCACGCAATTGGATAGGAACAGGGGTTTGGACATCCTATGATTTTAACTTTGGTATTGCTGTCTATTGGCGCACTCCTGTTTTTGGTTATCGCCTATAACGTGGTGCAGCAATATAAGCAGAAGGCAGAGGCGGACAAGCGTCACGCCGTTGCCAGACACAAGACGGTAGCTGACGAGACCGAAGAGGTGCTGCTGAACGTCAATCTGGTGCCTTTCTCCAAGAACATGGTGTTGCTGTTGCAGCACCGGATCCTCGATGCCTATCGCGCCATCGCCCAGGTGATGCCGAACAATCAGATCAAGCAGCGTATCGTTGATGTACAGACCCAGATCAAAAATGTGCAGGAGAACTACAGCGTGCAGGATGAGGGGCAGTTCAAGACCCCGGAGTCCGATCGTCAGGCGATCCAGATGCTGCAGTTGGTCAAGAAGATGCGGGCTGTGCTGCGGGTCGAGCACAACAAGGGCAAGATTGACCCTCAGGGGTTTGCCCAGGAAGAGCGCCGCCTCGAGCTGATGCAGCTCAAGATCAACATCTCCAATCTGGTCAAGCGGGCGATGGATGCCCGCATTCAGGGCCAATATGGTACATGCCGCCAGCTCTATACCAAGGGTCTGTCGGCCATGGCGAGCGTGGGCGACAAGGATCCCTATCTGCTGGCCCGTGAAGAGGATATGCGTCAGGGGCTCAAGGAGCTTGAAGAGCTGCAGCAGCAAAATAGCGCGCAGGATCTGCAAAACATCAAGGACAAGGAAGCTGACGAGCTCGATGTCCTGTTTCAACCCAAGAAGAAATGGTAAGCATGTCCCACCCACTCGATTCCACACTGGGGCCAATGGCCCCATTTGTTTCTCAGCTGTTGGCCGAGCTGGCCGCCAGTGGCGTCACAATTTCCCGGCCAACGGTCGATCACCTCTGTTATCGGGCGGCTACCCTGCAGGAGTACTGCGCGCTATGTGCTGTGCTGGCTGAGGCAGGTACCTTGCTGGTGGAGGGGATGATTGGCGGACGTCCCATCGCCACCTATCAGTTGCATCAGCCGCTGTTGGCTGGTGAGGTACAGGTACCCTGTATCGAGCTGGCTGCACCGAAACCGGGTCGCGTCCATCAGGCGGGGCTGGAACATATCGAGCTGGTGGTTACTTCACTGCAAGATCTGGTAGCGCGCTATCCCGAGCTGCCATTCAAAACCGGCAACATGCAGGATACCCGCAACCCCGATATTGGCCTGATGTTGCCCTCCGGACAGATCAAGTTTCATCTGCGCCCGCTGGCTGAGGTGATCGCCGAAGAGGTGGCGACCGATGCTGTGGTCGCTGTGCCTGCGGATTATTTCGATCAGGAGTGATCCTGCGCTCAATGCGGTGCGAGCCTGACAGGCTCTTGAATAACGCAGCAAAAGGGGTCACCGGTGTGACCCCTTTTGTTATCTGGCGGTGCAGGGTTGCGAGATCGCCATCTGCTCGTGGGTGACCCTGTTTGCGCTGAGCCTGTTACCCGTGTCGGTAGGGTTGCTGGGCGGGCAGTTGCGATTGGCTTCGCTGCTTGAGACGGCCGAGCCAGAGGCTCAAGCCCGCCGTCAAGATGAGGACCAGTTCAATTCCCATGACCAGACCGCCCAGCTCGCCTTGCACCCAGAAGGGGTGCAGGTAAAGCCCACCCAGACTGGCTCCCAGATAGTAGGCTACCAGATAGAGGGAGGAGGCGAGGGCGCGGTTGTGTTCGACATGATGACCGACCCAGGCACTGGCGCAGGCGTGTGACAGGAAAAAGCCGAAGCTGGAGATCAGCAAGCCACTCAGGATCCCGGGCAGGCTTCCTTGCAGTAGCCACAGACTGCCGAGGGCCATCAGCGCGATCCCCACGAGCAGCATGCGTTGTGCCCCCCAGCGGTTGGCAAAGCGGCCGCTCAAGGAGGAGGCCACCGTTCCCGAGAGATAGGTGAGAAACAGCATGCCGAGCCACTGGGTGGGCAGGGAGAAGGGGGGCTTGGCCAGCAAGAAGGTGAGGTAGCTGAACTGGTTCAGAAACACCATAAAGTTGAGGCCGCCAATCAGATAGGCCCCTACCAGCAAGGGATTGGTCAAGTGTTGCTGCAAGGCGCGGGCAAATTGACCGCGAACGGGGGCGCTCGCCACAAAGCGGGTTTGGTGGGGCAGCAGCCAGAAGACCAGCGGCAGCAGTAACAGGCTGATCACTCCGATCCCCAGAAAGGTATGCTGCCAGTCGCCAAACCAGCCAGCCAACAGACCGCCGACCACCCGACCGGCAATGCCACCGAGGGAGTTGGCGGCAATATAGACCCCTACCGCCGAGAGGAGCGCCCGTTTGCTGAACTCTTCCCCCATATAGGCAATCGCGGTCGCGGGCAGTCCTGCCAGCAGCGCGCCCTGCAGGATGCGTAGCAGCAGCAGGGTGCCAAACTGCTCAACCAGCGGGATTAACAGTGAGAGCAGGATCGCCAGGGTGAGGGTACCCAGCATGACCTGCCGACGGCCATGGCGATCCGCCAGTCTGGCGCAGATCAGCAGGGAGGCGGCGAGGCCTGCAGTGCATCCTGCCAGTGTCCAGCTGGCCGAGAGGGAGTTGACCGAGAAGACCTCGGCAATCAGGGGTAACAGGGGATGGGTCTGGTAGAGGTTCAGAAACACCAGAAAAGAGCCCAGGCTGAGGGCCAGGGTTGCACGTATCCACTCGCGACTTCCAACTTCAATCATTGCGTATTGTCCTGACTACTTTTGGTCAGGGTAGAGTCCATGCAGTTATAAATATAATATATTTAAGTTATCCATCTCATAAGATGAATTGATACATGGATCTGAAACAGCTCACCTATCTGCTGGCGGTCAGGGATGCCGGCTCATTTACCAAGGCAGCCAACAGTCTGCATGTGGCACAGCCGGCCATCAGCATGGCCATCGCCAAGCTGGAGCAGCAGCTCGAATTGCGGCTGTTTGATCGACAGGACCGGGCGGTACGGCTCACCCCGGAGGGAGAGGTGCTCTGTCGCCATGCCGAGCGCTTGTTGTTGCAGATGCATCAGGCCGAGGCCGAGATGGCCGAGCTCAAGGGGCTAGAGCGGGGGGAGGTGCGGATCGGGATCCCCTATATGATGGGCTCCTACTATTTTCCCCCTCGACTGATGGCCTTCAAGCATCGCTATCCCGGCCTCAAGATCCGGGTCGAAGAGGCCGGCACCCGTGAGCTGCTCAGCCGGATGGTGGATGGCTCCCTCGATCTGGCCATTCTCATCACCAGTGATCTTCCCCCCGCCATCGAGGGGGCACATCTGCTGAGCGAAGAGATGTTGATGGTGGTGGGGGACGATCACCCCTTGCGCGGCGAACCGGCCGTCACCCTCTCGCAGTTCTTTGCTCAGGAGCTGGCGCTGTTTCGCCGTGGTTTTTACCACCGGGAGCATATGGAGGCGCTGGCCCAGAGCCTGGGCGTTGAACCCGATATCGCCTTCGAGAGCAATCTTATCCCTCTGCTCAAGGCGGTGGTGCGGCAAGGTTTTGCGGTGACCACCTTCTTGCGGATGGTGCTGGAAGAGGAGCCGGATCTGAGTGGCGTGCCCTTCGACCCGCCCATCTACCTCGACCTCTGTGTGGCGTGGCGGCGTGGCGATCCGCTCTCCATGGCCAACCGTGCCTTGCGTGATTTTCTACTCAAGGAGCGCCCGGCCTGATGGCGGCGGGCCATTGCTGAAAGTTTGTTACTATTAACGGTGGGTTCGCTTGAGGGCTACACCATGAAATTGCAGCAATTGCGCTATATCGTCGAGGTGGCGAACCACAGGCTGAATCTGTCGGCCACCGCCGAGAGCCTCTTTACCTCCCAGCCTGGGATCAGCAAACAGGTGCGGATGCTGGAGGATGAGCTGGGGATCCAGATCTTCGAGCGCAGCGGTAAACACCTGACCCAGATCACTCCCATCGGTCGGGATGTGATCAAAGTGGCCGCCGAGGTGCTGGACAAGGTCGCCACCATCAAAGTGATGGCCAGGCAGCATGTGCATCCGGAGCAGGGAACCCTCACCATTGCGGCTACTCATCTGCAAGCCCGTTATATTCTGCCCGCCATCCTCAAGGGTTTTATGGCCCGCTTTCCCAAAGTTGCCGTAACTGTGATGCAGGGGAGTGCGGCGCAGTGCCGCGCAGCCGTGCATGATGGCGCTGCCGATCTGCTGCTTTCCGATGAACCGGAGGAGGGGAGCGATCTGCTCATGCTCCCCTCTTTTCAGTGGCAACGGGGCTTGGTGCTGCCAAAGGAGCATCCGTTGGCCAAAGCAACATCGCTGACCCCGGCCGAGCTGGTGGAGTTTACGCTGGTGACCGATGGAAGGGCTCTCTCCACAACTCATGGCTCTGATTGCGCTCATGCCGAGAGCCGGATCGCCTGCTGTACGAGCGACAGCGATGTGCTCAAGACCTATGTCAGACAAGGGATGGGCATCGGAGTGATGGCAACTTTTGCCTGGGAGCCCCAGCGCGATGGTGATCTGCTGCTCAAACAGGTGCCTTGGCTACCTAGTGGCGTTGCCGCTATCGGGTTGCGCAGAGGGGCGTTTTTGTGCGGCTATCTGTATGACCTGATTGGACGTCTCGCGCCGCAATTGACCCGGGAGCGGGTCGAACAATACTGTGCTGCCCGCACTTGCGAAGAGCTTGAAGCTCTGCTGGCCAATTTGACCGTGCCACTTAGATAGCTTGGGTTGATGTGTGGTCATCCCAAGAAAAACGCCTCCCAATGGGAGGCGTTTGACTATCTGGCATTCGTCAATGCAGGCTCACTTCTTCAGCATATGATCCAGCTTGTTGGCCTTGGTCGACAGATAGAACTCGTTGTGGGGATTGCGTCCTTCCTGCAATGGAACCCGTTCGGCCACCGGAATACCGAAGGATTCCATGGCTTTCATCTTGCGCGGGTTGTTGGTCATCAGTTTGAGAGACTTGACTTCAAGCTGCTTGAGCATGTCGGCGCAGATGGTGTAGTCGCGCATGTCGGCGGCGAAACCAAGGGCCACGTTGGCCTCCACGGTATCGGCCCCCTGATCCTGCAGGTGATAGGCGCGGATCTTGTTGAGCAAGCCGATGCCACGGCCCTCTTGACGCACATACAGCAACACGCCACGACCGGCTTTGGCGATATTCTCCATGGCCGCCTGCAACTGGAAACCGCAGTCACAACGCAGGCTGAACAGGGCGTCGCCGGTCAGGCACTCTGAGTGGATCCGGCCCAGCACGGGCTCGTCACCGGTAATGTCGCCCATCACCAGTGCGGCGTGGTCTTTGCCTGTGCCGGTTTCCTGAAAACCTACCAGCGTGAAGGTGCCCCAAGGGGTTGGCAATTTGGATTTGGCCACGAGGGTAACGCTGCTCATAGGTTGCTCCTTACTACTAACGGCTCAAAAAAGGGGGCCAGTTTAGCGCGCCTTGTCAGGAACGACCATAAGAACAAGTCCCTGCATTGCTTAATGAAATCTCCAAATGAGATACAAGCACAGCTGTCCGGCGGGGTTTTGGCCCTTTGTGCGGATTGATGACTGCCAGGCTCACCACATTCGGGTATAATCGGCGCCCATTAACCCACCCCTTCGGGATGGGAGCAACACAGTGCAGGAGAGAAGTTATGCCTCAGATGGCCCCCGTAATGACAATTGATGGCCCCAGTGGTGCAGGTAAAGGCACCTTGTGTCAGCTGCTTGCTGAGAAGCTGGGTTGGCACTTGCTGGACTCGGGCGCCATCTATCGGGTGTTGTCCCTGGCCGCCCTGCATCACGATGTAGAGCTGGACAGTGAAGCCTCACTGGTGCCACTGGCTGCCAATCTGGATGTGCAATTTCAGGTTGAGGGCGATCTGGTCAAGGTGATCCTGGAAGGGGAAGATGTCTCCCGCACCATCCGCACCGAAGAAGTGGGTAATGCTGCCAGTAAAATCGCCGCCTTCCCCCGGGTGCGCGAAGCATTGTTGCGCCGTCAGCGTGCTTTTCGTCAGGCCCCGGGTCTGATTGCCGATGGTCGTGACATGGGCACAGTTGTTTTCCCCGAGGCCGAGGTGAAGATTTTCCTCGACGCCAGTGCCGAAGAACGGGCCCAGCGTCGCTATAAGCAGTTGCAAGATAAGGGCTTTGATGTTAACTTTGAGCGTCTTTTAACCGAGATTCGGGAACGTGAC
Source organism: Aeromonas sp. R3-1 (assembly GCF_040908345.1). Taxonomy (NCBI): domain Bacteria; kingdom Pseudomonadati; phylum Pseudomonadota; class Gammaproteobacteria; order Aeromonadales; family Aeromonadaceae; genus Aeromonas; species Aeromonas sp. R3-1. The sequence goes on along the minus strand of NZ_JBFODN010000164.1, from coordinate 12,115 downwards.
GATCGCGACAGAAATCGCGCTACTGCACCCCTGAAACCGGCAGAAGATGCTCTGGTGGTAGACTCTACCGCCATGACCATAGATGAAGTGCTGGCAACAGTACTCGCCTATGCAGAGCAACAACTTGGTGATGCCAGCGCAAGCTGACATCCGGTCGTCTGCACCAAGGATGGCGCAGATTATTTAAAACAGCCCCGCTTGTGCCGGATTGCAAGTGGATGTTTCATTTGTGACATAAACAATGATCGAATCTTTTGCTCAACTCTTTGAAGAGTCCCTGAACGCCGTTGAAACCCGTCAAGGTTCCATCGTCAAGGGTACTGTCGTTGCTATCGAGAACGGTTTCGTACTGGTTGACGCCGGTCTGAAATCCGAGTCTGCTATTCCGGCTGAAGAATTCAAGAACGCCATGGGCGAGCTGGAAATCAACGTCGGCGACACCGTTGATGTGGCTCTGGACTCTATCGAAGATGGTTTCGGCGAAACCAAGCTGTCCCGCGAAAAAGCCAAGCGCCACGAAGCCTGGCTGCAGCTTGAGAAGGCTTACGAAGAGCAAGCTACCGTTATCGGTATCATCAACGGCAAGGTCAAGGGTGGTTTCACCGTTGAACTGAACGGCATCCGTGCCTTCCTGCCGGGTTCTCTGGTTGACGTGCGTCCGATCCGTGACACCGCTCACCTGGAAAACAAAGAACTCGAGTTCAAAGTCATCAAGCTGGACCAGAAGCGCAACAACGTTGTTGTTTCCCGTCGTGCCGTGATCGAGACCGAGAACACCTCCGAGCGCGAAAGCCTGCTGGCTAACCTGCAAGAAGGTCAAGAAGTTAAGGGTATCGTCAAGAACCTGACCGACTACGGTGCATTCGTAGATCTGGGCGGTGTTGACGGCCTGCTGCACATCACCGACATGGCGTGGAAGCGCGTTAAGCATCCTTCCGAAATCGTCAACGTTGGCGACGAGATCGCTGTCAAGGTTCTGAAGTTCGACCGCGAGCGTACCCGTGTATCCCTGGGTCTGAAGCAGCTGGGCGAAGATCCCTGGGTTGCTATCGCCAAGCGTTACCCGGAGACCACCCGTCTGTCTGGCCGCGTGACCAACCTGACCGACTACGGCTGCTTCGTTGAAATCGAAGAAGGCGTTGAAGGCCTGGTACACGTATCCGAGATGGATTGGACCAACAAGAACATCCACCCGTCCAAAGTTGTTAACGTTGGCGACGTGGTTGATGTGATGGTTCTGGACATCGACGAAGAGCGTCGTCGTATCTCCCTGGGTCTGAAGCAGTGCAAATCCAACCCGTGGCAGCTGTTTGCCGAAACTCACGCCAAAGGCGACCGTGTTTCCGGCAAGATCAAGTCCATCACTGACTTCGGTATCTTCATCGGTCTGGATGGCGGCATCGACGGCCTGGTTCACCTGTCTGACATCTCCTGGAACAACCAGGGCGAAGAAGCCGTGCGTGAATTCAAGAAAGGCGACGAGATCGAAGCCGTTGTTCTGCAAGTGGATCCGGAGCGTGAGCGCATCTCCCTGGGTGTCAAGCAGATCGAAGAAGACCCGTTCAACAAGTACCTGGCTGACAACAAGAAAGGTGCTATCGTGAAGGGTAAGGTTACCGAGGTTGATGCCAAAGGTGCCGTTATCGAACTGGCTGATGGCGTAGAAGGCTACCTGCGTGCCTCCGACGCTGCTCGTGACCGTGTAGAAGACGCCACTCTGGTGCTGTCTGTTGGTGACGAAGTTGAAGCTAAATTCATGGGCGTTGATCGTAAGAACCGCACCGTAAGCCTGTCTGTCCGTGCTAAGGACGAGGCTGATGAGCGTGTTGCTATCGATAACCTGAACCAGCAAGAAGAAGTTGTGTTCAGCAATGCTATGATGGAAGCGTTCAAAGCCGCCAAGGGTGAGTAATCCTTGATGCAAGAAAAGGGCGGCATTGCGCCGCCCTTTTTTATCCTGGCAAAATGAATATTGCATGTGATCGGGGAAGGAGATTTAACGTTATGACCAAATCAGATCTCATCGAACAACTGGCAGCCAGCCGCATGCATATGCCGGCCAAGGATGTCGAAGCCGCCATCAAGGAGATCCTTGAGCAGATGGCGTCGACCTTGCAAAACGGCGACCGGATTGAAATCCGCGGATTTGGCAGTTTTTCACTGCACTATCGTGCGCCCCGTGTGGGCCGCAACCCCAAGACTGGGGACAAGGTTGAACTGACCGGGAAATATGTCCCGCACTTCAAACCTGGTAAAGAGTTGCGCGAGCGCGTCAACATCATTGAATAATGCAGAAATGGGCATACCTCGGGTATGCCTTTTTTCTTTTTGGCACCGATTCCTGTGCCAATCGTCTTGTTTCTTAAACTCTTTTCCCATTCACTCTAGAGTCTGCCTGCGATTTTAAGGATAATCAGCCTCTCATTAGATACTGACAGGGAGCTCTTATGAAGCGTATTTTGGCCCTCATTCCGCTGGTGCTGGTGTTTGTTCTGACCCTGGCGCTGGGCTCACAAAATGGCCAGCTGGTTCAGTTCAATTACCTGATCGCTCAGGGTGAGTTTTCACTTGCCATGCTGTTGGGCTTCTTCTTCGCTGGCGGTTTTTTGCTGGGCTGGCTGGTATTCGGCCTGCTGTTCCTGCGCCTGAAAATGCAAAACCGCACCCTCAACCGCACCATGCGTCGTCAATCCCGCGAGTTGGAGCTGGCCCGGTCACCGGGTAAGGAATAATGTTCCTCAATGCTTGAACTGCTTTTCCTGCTGTTACCCATCGCCGCCGGTTATGGCTGGTACATGGGTCGCAGGAGTGTTCGCCAGGACACCCAAAAACAGAGTAACCAGTTTTCCCGCCAGTATGTGGCGGGCCTCAACTATTTGCTGTCCGATGAATCCGACAAGGCGGTGGATCTCTTTATCCAGCTGCTTGAGGTGGACAGTGAAACCATCGAAACACACCTCTCCCTCGGTAACCTGTTTCGCCAGCGTGGGGAGGTCGATCGTGCCATCAAGATCCACCAGAACCTGGTAACCCGCCAACTGACCCGGGAGCAGCGACAGCTTGCCCTGCAGGAGCTTGCGCGCGACTTTTTGGCTGCTGGTCTGCTGGACCGAGCGGAAGCGCTCTGGAATGAGCTGTGTGACGACAGCGACTATGAAGAGACGGCGCTGGCACAGCTGCTGATCATCCATCAGCAGTTGCGGGATTGGGATAAGGCCATCGATGTGGCGGTTCGTCTGCAAAAATTCCAGGGCAAGAAGCTGGCCGACCCCATCTCCCATTTCTATTGCGAGCAAGCCGAGATCGCGCTGCGTGAGGGCAATAAAGGGGAGGGGCTGGCCAAGCTCAAACGGGCGCTCAGTATCAATCCGGCATGTGCCCGGGCCAGTTTGCGCCTCGCTGAGCTCGCCATGACAGATGGAGAGTATGAGCAGGCCAGCAAGGAGCTGCTGCGGGTGTTCGAGCAGGATATCGACTTTGCCTCCGAGGCGATGCCCAAATTGCTCGAGTGCTATCAGCAGTTGGGGCGCACGCCTGCGTTGATCCCGCTGCTTGAGAAGGCAGTGGAAGATCACGCCGGTGTCAGCGTGACCCTGGCCCTTGCCAAGCTGGTTGAAGAGCGTGATGGCCTGAGTCAGGCCCGTTCGCTGGTGCTGCGTCAGCTGCGTCGTCATCCCTCGATGAAAGGTTTTTACCAGTTGGTGGGTTTTCAACTGGCCAGTGCGGAGGAGGGGCCTGCCAAGGAGAGCCTCGAGCTTCTGCAACAGCTGGTCGGCGAGCAGATAAAAATCAAGTCAACCCACAAGTGTCGGCAGTGCGGATTTGCCACTCACTCGTTGTTCTGGCAGTGCCCGTCTTGTCGCCAGTGGGGTTCCATCAAGCCGATCCGTGGTCTGGACGGTGAATAACAAGCAATAGGATGTGAGATGCAAGATCCCAAAGTACTGGTAGCGCTGGATTATCAGCACGAGGCAGATGCCTTAGCGTTCGTTGAACGTATCTCTCCGGCCCAGTGTCGTCTCAAGGTAGGCAAGGAGATGTTTACCCTGTTTGGCCCGCAGTTTGTACGCCAGCTGGTGGCCAAGGGATTCGATGTCTTTCTGGATCTGAAATTTCACGATATTCCCAATACCGTTGCCAAAGCCGTGGCAGCCAGTGCCGAGCTCGGTGTCTGGATGGTCAACGTGCATGCCAGTGGTGGTGAGCGGATGATGCGTGCCGCCAAAGAGGCGCTGCTGCCTTATGGCGACAAGGCGCCATTGTTGATCGGGGTGACCGTACTGACCAGCATGGAGCAGTCCGACATGATCCCTCTTGGTCTGGATGTGAGCCCTGCCGAGCAGGTGATCCGGCTGGCTACCTTGACCAAGGCATCCGGCTTGGATGGGGTTGTCTGCTCTGCCAACGAGGCCCATGAGCTTAAAGCCTTGCTGGGTGATGAGTTCAAGCTGGTGACCCCGGGTATTCGCCCGACCGGTTCAGCGGCCGGGGATCAGCGCCGGGTGATGACACCGAAAGCGGCGGTCGAGGCGGGGTCCGATTATCTGGTTATCGGTCGCCCCATTACGCAGGCTGCCGATCCGGCCGCCATGCTGGCCAGCATCAATGCCGAGCTGGCTGGTGCGTAACAGGCTCACTCAGTGATACGCGGTGCAGGCCGAGTAACAGGCCTGCACCGGCCCCGATAAGATGAGAGCCGATGTGTACCTTGGCATTGATCAGGGTGGATATCGGGCTCTCTCCTGCGTTGTAGAAGTCCATCGCCAGCTTGATCCCCATCCCTGCCAACAGTAGCCAGCCCGATGTGCGGCGTCCGTGGCGAATATCCTGCATTGCACCCCAGACAAACAGGCCATGCAGCGAGCCGGATAGCCCCATGTACCATTGGGTCTGCGGGCACCACCACCAGATCCCCAAGCCCACTGCCAACCAGAGCAGCAACATCAGCAGCGGCAGGCGAGCCCCACCCAGATAGTCGCGAAACAGGCTATAGAGGATGGCGAGGCCGCCCAGATTGAGCAGCAGGTGCCACAGATTGGTATGAGCCAGATTGCCTGTTATGATCCGCCACCCTTCGCCCCCGGCGATCAAGGGCCGATCGAAGGAGAGCTGAAGATTGGGAACGGTAAAGAAGAGTAGCAAGCTGGTGAGAGAGAGCGTGATAACCCAGAGCAATCCAGATTTGTCTGACAACATGAAACAGTCCAACGACAAGAACAGTCGATACTGTACACGTTGCACCCGAGCCCTCAAAGCCTGCCTGTGCGATTATATTGTGCCGGTTGACAATCACACGCCCCTCTACATCTTGCAGCACCCCAACGAGGTGGCACATCCCAAGGGGACCGCGGCGCTGCTGGCGGCCTCTTTGCAACAGTGCGAGATCCATGTGGGGGAGGACTTTTCCCGCGATGAGTGGCTCAATGGGTTGCTTGCAGATCCTGCCCGTCGCTGCTATCTACTCTGGCCGGATGAGGATGCCATTTCGCTGACCGATCTTCGCCAACAGCGGGAGAGTGAATCCTCTGGCTCCGCATCAGTCGCCTTTATCTTGCTTGACGGCACCTGGCGCAAAGCCTATCGCATGTTGCAGAGCAACCCGGCACTGGCCCGCTTGCCCCGCATCGGCATTGGTGCCATTGCCGGTCAATATGCCATTCGCAAGAAACCCTTTCCCGATGCCCTCTCTACCATAGAGGCGGGCTATCACCTCTTGTCCCGGTGGGAGGGGAGGCCGGAGCACTATGCGCCCTTGCTGACCCTGTTTAACCGGTTGAATACCCAGTGGCAGGACTTTGCCGAAGGCCGCCGCGCGTGACATTTGAAGGAGTTATCAAGATGAAAAAAGCAGTCGTGGTTTTCAGCGGCGGTCAGGACAGCACTACTTGTCTGGTGCAGGCATTGGCCCGGTATGATGAAGTGCACGCCATCACCTTTGACTATGGCCAGCGCCATCGGGAAGAGATCGACACCGCGCGCCGTCTGGGCAGTGCACTGGGGATTGCCGCCCACAAGGTGATGGATGTAACGCTGCTCAATGAGCTGGCGGTCTCTGCCCTGACCCGTGACGACATTCCTGTCAGCTGCGAGCTGCAGGATAACGGGCTGCCCAACACCTTCGTGCCGGGCCGCAATATCCTGTTCCTGACCCTGGCTTCCATCTATGCCTATCAGGTGGGCGCCGAAGCGGTGATCACCGGTGTCTGCGAGACCGACTTCTCCGGCTATCCCGATTGCCGTGACGAGTTCGTCAAGGCCCTCAATCAGGCGGTGTCGCTGGGGCTGGATCGCGGCATCCGTTTTGAAACTCCCCTGATGTGGCTCGACAAGGCCGAGACCTGGGCACTGGCGGATCACTATGGCCACCTCGACACGGTGCGCCAGCAGACCCTGACCTGCTACAACGGCATTGCCGGTGACGGCTGCGGCACGTGTCCTGCGTGTGAACTGCGGAGTCGCGGTCTGAACAACTATCTGGCCGACAAGGCGGGCATCATGGCCAGACTGTTTGAGAAAACCGGGCTGGGCGAGAAAAGCGCAGAGTGAGCCTGCGTCTTGCCGTGGCTTGGGGTATAATCCGCGACTTTTGCAACAAGCCGTGATCGAGATGCACTACCCAATCAACGAGATTTTCCAGACCATCCAAGGGGAGGGCATCTTTACCGGCCTGCCCGCCATCTTTGTTCGCCTGCAGGGTTGCCCGGTGGGCTGCCCCTGGTGCGATACCCGTCATACCTGGGTTGTTGATCCGGCTCGTGAAGTGGGTAAGGCGGCGGTGCTGGATCGTTCCAACGAATCCGATTGCTGGAGCCAACTCAGCACCGCGCAGATTATCAAGAGCTTTGGCGATCTGGGTTATCAGGCGCGTCATGTGGTGATCACCGGTGGGGAACCCTGCCTCTACGATCTGCATGAACTCTCGTCAGCATTACTGGCGGCGGGTTATCAGGTGCAAATTGAAACCAGTGGCACCAGCGAGATCAAGACTCATGAGCAGACCTGGGTAACAGTCTCCCCCAAGATCGGTATGAAAGGGGGGCTGCCTGTGCTGGTCTCGGCGCTGGAGCGGGCCAACGAGATCAAGCATCCGGTGGCCACCGAGCACCATATTGAAGAGCTGGATGTGCTGCTCGCTACTGCTACTCTGCGCCCTGATGTGGTCATTGCCTTGCAGCCGATCAGCCAGAAGCCAAGGGCCACCCAATTGGCGATGGATACCTGTATCGCGCGTAACTGGCGACTCTCAATCCAGACTCATAAATATCTGGATATCGATTAATATGGATTGGCTATCCGACGAACAGGTGCTGCTGACCCTGACCAACAAGATGCCTTACGGTAAATATCAGGGTCGACGTATCATCGATATTCCCGAGCCCTATCTGGTGTGGATGGCGCGCAGCGGTTTTCCGGCGGGTAAATTGGGCCAGACGCTGGCGTTGGCTTACGAAATCAAACTCAATGGACTCGAGTCCATGATTATTCCCATTATTAACAGGATGTCGGTATGAGAATATATACGAGGCAGGGCGACAAGGGCATGACCCGGCTGGCCGATGGTATCCAGTTGCCAAAGGATCATTTGCGGGTCGAGACCTACGGTTATATCGATGAGCTCAACTCCCATATTGGCTTGCTGATTTGTGACGTCCCGTCGCAAGAGGTCGGCTTATTGGCTGATTTACAGCTGTTGCAACAGGAGTTGTTTGATCTGGGGGGCGAGTTGGCATTCTCCAGCGACGCCCAGAATGAATCGATTTGGCAAGTCAATGCCGCCTGGACCACTCGCCTTGAACAGCAGATAGATCGTTATAGCGAACCATTGCCACCGCTGCGCCAATTTATATTACCCGGTGGTTCCCGTGCTGCGGCGCAAGCGCATGTGGTGCGTACTCTGGTGCGTCATTGCGAGCGCTTGCTGCTGACATTGAGCCGGGAAGAGCGGGTCAATCCCGAGGTGCTGCCCTATCTGAACCGGATGAGTGACTGGTTCTTTACCGTTGCCCGCTATCTCATCTGCGTGGCAGGGGATCGTGAAGTGCTGTGGGTCAAGGCAGCAGATCGCCTGCAATCGGCTATCTGATATGTCACATTTAAGCGGCAATAAAAAACCTCGCCTTGGCGAGGTTTTTTATTAGCAACGAGATTGAGATCAGATAGCAAAGTCTTCCAGTGATTTGCCTGCAGCCACTGCGTTGGCAATAGCCGAAGGCATACGGCCCTGGCCGGTCCAGGTTTTCTCTACGCCATTATCCTGATAGCGATATTTGGCCGGACGTGGCGCCCGCTTGGCTTTTTCTGATTTGCCGGGGTTGGTAGCGACAGCGCTTACCAATTCTGCCGGGTCAATACCGGCTGCTTTCAGCATTTCGCTATATTCGTTAATTTTCCGCAGATGCTCTTCACGGGCTTGGCGCTCGGCAGCCTCATCCTGCTGACGTTCAGCAACGATAGTAGAGAGTTTTTCCAGTGCCTCTTCCAGTTGTTCCAGAGAAAGCTCGCGGCAGGTCGCACGCAGACTGCGGATATTAAGCAGTACCTTTAAAAATTCATTCATAGGAGTTACCACGTCGAGTCAGAGAAAAATATTATGTTCCAGCTGATTTTTGCTTGGTGATTTAAATAAGTCAAGCCGGGTTAAATATAATATCCGTGGGGAACCTCAATACAGATATTTAATATGGCCAGCAATAGGCTTGGTGATTGGATGCCAATGAAGCCGCAGTAGGTGAAAATAGCGTCAAAGCTGGCGTTGTTGCATCATTTGACTACCATTTTCCGGCCCTGATTTGTTTATTATGATTATTTAATCAAAAAACTTGCTATAAGCTGCCATCTCGATAAAATGTGCGGCGAATACCTTTAAGTAGAGGCGCGCTGCCTATGAGTATTTGTGCGGAGGGTGATGCCTGTGATGCACAAGGAAAGGAGTCAGCGCCGAAGTGGCCAGGCCATCATACCGGGCTGCTGGTTCTGCATCTAATAGGTGCAGGACTGCCATAGTCATCCACTATGGAGCGCTACCTGAAGGGGCTGAGGAGTATGACCTCCCCATAGGTTTTGTTTCTTTAGATCCTCTCGGTAGATCTCCACCTGTAATCTTTAGGTGCAAAGAGATCATGGACATTAGTCATTTCGCCGACTCCGGTTGGTCCGTTCTTCCCCCCCTGTTGGCTGTCGCGCTGGCGATCATGACCCGCCGCGTGCTGTTGTCCCTTGGTGTGGGCATCGTCACCGGCAGTTTGCTGCTCAATCAGTTTTCGCCCCTCGAATCCCTGCATTACATGTTGAATACCGTGCTCAAGATCTTCTGGGTCGATGGCGCGCTCAATCGTGACAACGTCAACATGATCCTGTTTATGCTGCTGCTGGGTGGCCTCATCAGCCTGATGAGCGTCTCCGGGGCGACCCGTGCCTTTGCCGAGTGGGCCGAGCGTCGTGCCAAGACCCGCAAGGGCGCCAAAGCCCTGACTGGCATGATGGTGTTTGCCTTCTTTATCGATGACTTCTTCCACAGCCTGTCGGTGGGGGCCATCTGCCGTCCGGTGACCGACCGCTTCCAGATCTCCCGTGCCAAACTGGCCTATCTGCTGGACTCCACCGCGGCGCCGGTCTGCGTGCTGATGCCCATCTCCTCCTGGGGTGCCTATATCATTGCCCTGGTTGGCGGCATCATGGCGGCCCACGGTCTGACTGAACAGAGCCCCATCGCGGCATTTGTCGAGATGATCCCGATGAACCTCTACGCCGTCTTCACCCTGATCATGGTGCTGGTGGTGATTGCATTCCAACTCGATATCGGCCCGATGCGTCAACACGAATCGTGGGCGCTGGAAGGCAAGCTGTGGGATGAGTCCAAGGGCCGCCCCATCGGTCTGGATATGGAGAGCCCGGAAGAGAGCAACGGCGGTATGATCGACATGGTACTGCCTATCCTGACCCTGACCGCCGCCACCATCTATTTCATGATTGATTCCGGTGCTGCGGTGCTGAGCGAGAAGGGGCTGCCGTTTAGCGTGCTCGGCTCGTTCGAAAATACCAACGTCGGCTCCTCGCTGGTTTACGGTGCCCTGTGCAGTCTGGTGGTCTCCATCGGTCTGGCCATGCGCCTGAAGCTGGGTGCCAAAAACTGGATCAAGGCTGCTCCGCAAGGCGTCATGGCCATGCTGCCAGCTATCAACATCCTGCTGTTTGCCTGGACCATAGGTGCCGTGGTGCGCGACGTGGAGACCGGCAAGTACCTGGCTTCGCTGGCTAACGGTAACCTGCCGATCGAAGTGCTACCTGCCGTGGTCTTTATCCTCTCCTGTGCCATGGCGTTTGCTACCGGTACCAGCTGGGGTACCTTCGGCATCATGCTGCCGCTGGCCGGTGACATGGCCGCCGCCAGCGACATCAGCCTGATGCTGCCGATGCTGGCGGCGGTACTGGCTGGCTCGGTGTTCGGGGATCACAGCTCACCCATCTCCAGCACCAGCATCCTCTCTGCCACCGGTGCCGGTTGCCATCACATCGATCACGTGATGACCCAGCTGCCCTATGCACTGGCCATCGCCTTCGGCGCGGCCATCGGTTACCTGGCGATGGGCTTGATGCACTCCAGCCTGGCCGGTTTCAGTGTCAGTGCCCTCTGGTTCGTGCTCTTTACCGGCTATCACCTGAAAAAGGCCAAAGCGCGGCCAGTGCTGGCCACCGCGTAACATTTATAGAGCAAGGGGCCCGCGGGCCCCTTGGTTTTGTCAGGGGCTTTGGTTAGCATGCGCCCCATAAATTCAGTTTCGGAACAGTATCATGGCTTCACTGCACTACAAATTTGCCACCATGAATTCAGGCAAATCCACCCAGCTCATTCAGGCGCACTTCAACTATCTGGAGCGGGGCATGCATCCTCTGGCGATGACGCCAGCCATCGATGACCGTTTCGGGGTTGGGGTGATCAGTGCCCGGGTTGGTCTTGAACTGAAGGTGGACGTGTTCAGCGACAGCTGTGATCTGTTTGAAATGGTGAAAGAGCGCCATGCAAAGAAACATATCGATGTCTTTATCGTGGACGAGGCCCAGTTCCTGACCCGTGAGCAGGTCTACCAGCTGGCCCGCATCGTCGATGAGCAGGATATTCCGGTGATGGCCTATGGCCTCAAGACCGATTTTCGCGGCGAGCTGTTCCCCGGTTCCTACCATCTGCTCTGTCTGGCCGACAAGTTTGAAGAGCTGAAGAGTATCTGCTGGTGTGGCAACAAGGCTCACATGAACTCCCGGGTCAATGAAGCGGGGCAGGTTATGCGTGATGGCGAACAGGTGGAGATCGGTGGCAACGATCGCTATGTGTCACTCTGTCGCAAACACTATCTCGAAGGTCGGGCTTACAAATAATTCGGCTGCGATATTTGAATCGTCGAGCAGGGCGCCAATCTGGCGCCCTTTTTATTTTCCCCAACTTCTATCGCTGTGGTTCAGTCGATCTCGATATCCACCGGCGCAATGATGGGGTCGGCCACCGGCAGGCGTTGAAACAGCTGGCGAAAATGGTGCTGTACCCGGCCGATATCCACCAGTGACATGCCGGAGGCAAAACCGAACCAGACGTAGAGCCCGGTGAGATCGCGAAACATCGGCGGTAGGTAACGGGGGGCGGCAATCAGCCCCTCTAGGTAGTGCTGATAGAGCACGGGGATGTCATCCAGGGTCACCTTGCCGACAAACAGCATCGGCAGGATCTCGGGCACCCCTTCCAGCACGGCGCTGCGGATAAAGTTGACCGTCTCCACATAGCCACGCACGTAGGAGAGATCCTTGGTAAAGCAGGCGCCGCCGCCCACCATACCGCCACGAAAGACCCGCTGGGTGATCTTGTAGGCGTCGTGCTCGCTGGTGCCCTGCTGTACGAAGTGCTGAAACACCTCGATAAAATCGGCGCCGCGCTCGGCCATGTCGATGGCCATTACCCGATCGGAGATGCGCTTGGCCCGATCCGGAAAGGAGCTGAAGGTGAGCGTCTCAATCAAGACCGCCAGCCCCTCCTGGCACGCAGTGATCCGCGGCGAACCTGCGCTCAGCCAGGTGGCATAGGGCTGCTGGCGACCGTTGAGGGTGGTGCCGACATGAACCCACCCCT
>NZ_JBFODN010000163.1:0-6592 GCF_040908345.1 Aeromonas sp. R3-1 | reverse complement strand
GTACTTTTTACCCCTATCAGAACAGATACCCCCAGATGTACCCCCAAGAATGGGGGTATGCTATGACGTGATATGATACGACAAGACATAACAAAAAACCCGCAAAGCCTTACGCTATGCGGGTTTCAGATATGTAATGATATGATGTGATATTCATTAATGGTGCCCGAGGCCGGAATCGAACCGGCACGACGCGAACGTCGAGGGATTTTAAATCCCTTGTGTCTACCGATTTCACCACTCGGGCACCGCAATCGGTATCAAGCTCGCGTGGCGGGCTTGTCAATATGGAGGCACGTTCCGGAGTCGAACCGGACTAAACGGATTTGCAATCCGCTGCATAACCGCTTTGCTAACGCGCCATGCAAAAGAGAGTTGGCTCTCTATTGTCTGAATTTGGAGCGGGAAACGAGACTCGAACTCGCGACCCCGACCTTGGCAAGGTCGTGCTCTACCAACTGAGCTATTCCCGCATTGGTCTGGCTGACTGCCTGACTACGAGGACGCATTCTAGCGATGTTCCTCGCCCAGTCAACCAGAAATATTTAATTACCTGATCGTTAGGGCATTTTTTGCCCTTTTTGAACAGTTTTAGCGCCTTTGGCCGTTTCCTGCCTCAAATCAGTGGAAACCTCACCTTGCGGCGCAAGTAACTCACAGGTTGGCGTGGTGGGTCAAATCGCCCCAGGCGGCCTTCATGTACTGGAACATCGACCAGAAGGTGAGCACGGTAGCGACATAGAGCATCACATAGGCGAGCCACACCATCCAGACGTTGTATTGCCAAATCAGACCGGTGAGTGACACCATCTGGATCATGGTCTTCCACTTGCCAATCCAGCTGACCGCCACCGAGGAGCGTTTGCCGAGCTCGGCCATCCACTCACGCAGGGCGGAGATGATGATCTCGCGGCCAATCATGGTCATGGCGGGGATGGTCACCCAAATGGTGTTGTAGTGTTCGACGATGACCACCAGCGCGGCGGCGACCATGATCTTGTCGGCAACGGGGTCAAGGAAGGCGCCAAAGGCGGTGGACTGATTGAGCTTGCGAGCCAGATAGCCATCAAACCAGTCGGTGGCAGCGGCCAGAATAAAGATGATGGCGGCAGCCAGATAGGACCATTGATAAGGCAGATAGAACAGGATGACGAAGACGGGAATGAGCAAAATCCGGAAAAACGTCAACAGGTTAGGTATGTTTGTCATTATTTTCAGCCACTTCTTGTACGTCGCTACATAGTGCGCCAAAGCCGATTTGCGATGCAACCGCACTGGCGCCCGTCTTGGTCTTTTTAATCCATCAATCTTCTCAAAATGCGAGGGCCATTATGGCATTTACGGCCCCCCCGCGTCACGGCTCTTGTGCATCAAGGAGTTAGCGATTTTGCCATGCCACTAACCCTGCTCAGGCGCTGTGCAAGCCATCGTGGATGGTCTGGGCCAGCTCCTGACTGATGCCGGGTACCTTGGCCAGTTCATCCACGCTCGCCTTTTTGACCTCCTGCAGGCCACCCAGATATTTGAGCAGCGCCTGCCGCCGCTTTGGCCCCACCCCCGGAATATCCTCCAGACTGCTGCTGGTGCGGGCCTTGGCCCGTCTGGCCCGGTGGCCAGTAATGGCAAAACGGTGAGATTCATCGCGAATATGCTGAATAAGGTGCAAAGCGGGCATATCTGCCGGTAAATGCAGCTCTTCGTGGCTCTCCCCCATGATGAGAGTTTCCAACCCCGCCTTGCGGGTGACCCCCTTGGCAATCCCCACCAGCAGCGGATATTTACCGCCGAGAAACTCCAGCTGACGGGCCAGGATCTCTTCGGCGCGGCGCAACTGGCCGAGGCCACCGTCAATAAACAGCACGTCCGGCACCTTGTCCGGCTCCTGCTGCTTGCCAAAGCGGCGCTCCAGCGCCTGCTCCATCGCCGCGTAGTCATCACCGCCAGTGATACCGTCGATATTAAAACGACGATATTCCGATGAGAGCGGCCCCTCCCGGTTGAACACCACGCAAGAGGCCACGGTGCGCTCCCCCATGGTGTGGGAGATATCGAAACACTCCATGCGGGCGATGGGGCGCTCCAGCTCCAGCAGCTCTTCCAGCTGATCGTAGCGAGCGGTGATGGTGCTCTTGTGAGCAAGCCGCGATCGCAACGCCGTCTCGGCGTTGATAGAGGCGAGCTTGATAAAGCGGGCCCGTTCGGCGCGGGTACGGCTCACCACCCGCACCTTGTAGCCTGCGGTCTGGCTCAGTGTCTCGGCGATGACGCTCTCATCCTCCAACGCCACATCGAGCAACACCTCACTCGGGATCTGCCGCCCCCCCTGCCCCGACAGATAGAACTGCAGCAGGAAGGATTGCACCACCTCGTCGAGCTGGGTATCGGCCGGCACTTTCGGGAAGTAGCTGCGCGAACCGAGCACCTTGCCCTGACGGATAAATAGCACGTGAATACAGGCAGCACCTTGCTGGAAGGCCACCCCCACCACATCCAGCTCGTCCAGCACGTTGCCGCTCACCGACTGCTGTTCGGTAACCCGGCGCAGCGCCAGGATCTGATCCCGGTAGCGGGCGGCCTCTTCAAAGCGCAGATCACCGCTGGCAGACTCCATCTTGCCCACCAGCTCGCCTATTACCTGCTGGTTCTTGCCCGCCAGAAACAGCTTGGCCAGCTCCACCTGCTGGGCATATTCGGCTTCGCTCACCAACCCGGGTACGCAAGGGCCGGCGCAGCGCTTGAGCTGATAGAGCAGGCAGGGACGGGTGCGGTTGGCATAGACCGCATCCTCGCACTGGCGCACCGGAAAAATCTTCTGCATCAGGTGCAAGCTATCACGCACCGCTCCGCCAGAGGGGTATGGGCCGAAGTACTCTCCCTTAACCTTGCGGGCACCGCGATGGACGCCGATGCGTGGATGCTGGTGCGCGGTGATGATGATCCAGGGGTAGGATTTGTCGTCCCGCAGCAGCACGTTGTAACGGGGCTGGTACTGCTTGATGAGATTGTGCTCGAGGATCAGCGCCTCGGTCTCGGTGTGGGTGACGGTGACCTGGATATCGGCGATCTGTCGCACCAGGGTGCGGGTCTTGATGCTGTCGACGTTGGTGCGAAAGTAGGAGGCGAGCCGCTTTTTCAGATCCTTGGCCTTTCCCACGTAGATCACGGTGCCACCGCTGTCATACATGCGGTAGACGCCACTTTGATGGGTGACGGCGCTCAGAAACGCCTTGCTGTCGAAGAGAGGTTCGGGAGAGAGGGTCATCAGCTACTCGGCTCACACAAAGGCAAAAATTGACGGGCAGAGCATACTGCCCTCGTCGCCCGAAAAGCAAAGGGGCAGAAAAGCAAAAAGGCGGCACTCGCCGCCTTTGTGACCACACGCCACCCGATTAGAGGGTATCGGCATCCAGCATGCCATAGCGAATGGCCAGATGGGTCAGTTCCACGTCACCGTTGATCCCCAGCTTGCTGAACAGACGATAGCGGTAGCTGTTGACCGTCTTCGGGCTCAGGTTGAGCTGCTCGGAGATATCGGTCACCTTCTGCCCCTTGGTGATCATCATCATGATCTGCAGCTCGCGCTCGGAGAGGGACTTGAAGGGATTCTCGTCAGCGGAGGCAAACTGGCTGAGGGCCATCTGCTGGGCAATCTCCGGGGAGATGTAGCGCTGACCGGAGTGCACCAGCCGGATCGCCTGGATCATCTCGTCGGGAGCAGCCCCCTTGGTCAGGTAACCGGCGGCGCCTGCCTGCATCACCTTGGTGGGGAACGGATTTTCTGAATGAATGGTCAGCACTATGATGCGCACATCGGGGCGGATCCGCAGAATTTTGCGGGTCGCTTCCAGACCACCAATACCCGGCATGTTCATGTCCATCAGGATCACGTCCGGATGGTGTTGGCGACAGAACGTAACTGCGGTCTCGCCGCTCTGTGCCTCGCCCACCACCTTGATCCCGCGCACATCTTCAAGAATGCGTCTTATCCCTGTACGCACCAGCTCATGATCATCGACCAGGAATACATTTATCACCCAAACACCCCGTTTTATCTCGTTTTAGCCGCCCGGTTAGGGTTAACAGGGCGTCTTGCATCATAACCAAACTCGTCGCGTTGGCAAACCATGCACGCCAAAAGTTTGAGAAAACCCATGTTTAGCGTTTAAAATCAAATAATTATATAAATTTTCAAAACAAAAAACGGTGCCTTGCGACACCGTTTTTCATGACGTTAGTGCTGTGGCCATTACTGGGCCAAAAAGGCGCGCACCTTCTCCAGGTCGGCCTGGGTATCCACCCCGACCGGCGGCGCTTCAAGGGCCTGGGCGACGTGGATCTTCTCCCCGTACCAGAGCACCCGCAGCTGCTCCAGCGCCTCGACCTGCTCCAGCACGCTCGGTGCCCAGTCTACGTAACGCTGGATAAAGCCGGCACGATAGGCATAGATACCGATATGACGCTGGTAGTGGTCACCAATCTGCTCATGGCTCTTGGCAAAGCGATCCCGATCCCAGGGAATGCTGGCGCGACTGAAGTAGAGGGCGTAGCCATCCTTGTCAGTCACCACTTTTACTGCGTTCGGATTGAACGCCTCTTCGGCATCCTGGATCGGCACCGACAAGGTCGCCATCGGCGCCGTGGCAGCAGCCAGATTGTCCGCCACCTGACGAATGATGGCGGGCGGAATGAGCGGCTCATCCCCCTGCACATTGACGATGATGGTATCGGCGGCAAAGCCGTAGTGACGGCACACCTCGGCCAGACGCTCGGTGCCGGACTGGTGATCCGGTGAGGTCATGCACACCTCGACGCCGGTGCTCAGCAGTGCCTGCTGCACCCGCTCGTCATCGGTGGCAACGATCACCCGATCGGCACCCGATTGCAGAGCTTTCTCCACCACGTGTTGCACCATGGGTTTACCATGGATATCCGCCAGCGGCTTGCCCGGCAGACGAGTTGACGCATAGCGGGCAGGAATGACGACGACGAAACTCATGACGGCAGCTCATCGCTGTTGAGCGGACGGGCACGGTTCTCCAGTAGTACCGGGATCCCCTCTTCCAGCGGATAGGCCAGCTTGTCGAAGCGGCAGACCAACTCATGAACTGCTTTGTTGTAATGCAGCTTACCCTTGCAGACCGGGCAGGCGATGATGTCGAGCAACTTGATGTCCAAAGCCAAAACGATACTCCTTCAACGATGTCGCGCTGGCGGCTTCATCACGCCAGCGATGGATGTCGAGCAACCAGCTATTCCATGCGGGGCATATTCCCCCCCTGCTCCCCCGCCGAGGCGAGAGAGATTAATCTTGCGCCTTGGTCGCGCCCTTCGCCTTCGCCCCCAGCTTGTGCAGCAGGGCATCGAGCAGGGAGGCGGGCAACTCGGCGCTGACCGGCAGATACCACCAGTTATCGAGGGCAAACGCGCGGCACTTGACCGCATCCTTCTCGGTCATCAGCAGCGGCTTGCTGGCAAAGCGCCCCACCAGCTCATCCCGATCGAAGGGGTGATGATCGCCGTAGGCAGCCTGCTGATCCAGCTGATAGCCGAGCCCTTCGAGGGTGGCAAAGAAGCGGGGCGGATGACCGATCCCCGCCAGCGCATCGACCGGCCCCGACAAGGGGGCGGCAAGCGGTGCATCGTCGCGCACCCGGCGCGGGGTGTCGGCGACCAGTTGCATGGGATACTCCCCCTTGCCCGGCTCGCTGCCGTTGCAGATGATGGCGTCCACCCGTTTGAGACGAGTGATCGGCTCGCGCAGCGGCCCCATCGGCAGCAAGCAGGCGTTGCCGAAACGGCGCGCTCCGTCCACCACCACCAGCTCGATGTCGCGGGCCAGCGCATAGTGCTGCAGACCATCGTCGGTGATGATGATATCCACCTCACCGCTCTGCTCCAGCAGTCGTACCGCGTCAGCCCGTTTCGGGGCAACCACCACCGGGCAGCCGCAGCGCCGGGCAATCAGCACCGGCTCATCCCCCGCCTGCGTCGTTGTACTGGTCTTATCCAGCCGATAGGGGTAATGGGGCGCCTTGCCACCATAACCACGGCTCACCACCCCGGGTCGATAGCCGCGGGCTTGCAACTGCTCCACCAGCCAGACCACCACCGGCGTCTTGCCGTTGCCCCCCACCGAAATATTGCCCACCACGATCACCGGCAAGGAGGAGCGATACCCCTTGCGCCAGCCATGACGATAGGCGTAGCGGCGGGTGCCGCTGATGATGGCAAACAGCAGGGCAAAGGGGGCCAGCAACCAGCGCCAGCCACTCTTTGCATACCAGAGCCGTTCCAGCATCAGGCCTTGCTTCCCGCGTTGCCAAACTGAATGGCGCGCAGCTGGGCATAGGTGCCGCGCTGCTCCATCAATGCTTCGTGGTTGCCGCGCTCGACGATATGGCCTTCGTCGATCACCAGGATCTCGTCCGCCTTCTCGATGGTGGAGAGACGGTGGGCGATCACCAGCGAGGTACGCGCCTTGCAAAGCTCGTCGATGGCCGCCTGAATGTGGCGCTCGGACTCGGTATCGAGGGCCGAGGTGGCCTCATCCAGCAGCAGAACCGGCGCATCGCGCAGCAAAGCCCGCGCAATG